>CAZPDC010000007.1:0-4980 GCA_964585215.1 uncultured Candidatus Peribacteria bacterium | reverse complement strand
TAGCGTTTTTATTCAAATCCACATCAGTACATTCAATCACACTACCACTTTCGTCGTAACACCATTGTTTAGGCGCGGAAGTACCCTTGTCCAACTCGGAAACGTCTACCGTACTTCCAATAATCCACACAATAAACGCGTAAGCCAAGAAAATCACAATCAAGCCAACACCCACATAAAGTAGAATTTTCTGACCAGACCTTTTGGCATCTTCGTTCCCCCCGGAGGTCACCATTTTCACTCCCGCGTACACAATCATCAAAAGTCCCACCAAGCCCAGAAATTGTAGAAAATAATTGGTGATAGCCACGGCCGCTTCACGGATATCCGTGTAACGCACCAATTCGCTAATATATCCTGTATTTGTGGAATCAGGAATTAGACCGGATTCAGTCCCCTCCGCTCTGGCTTGCCAATAATTTAAACCGCCTAAAAAAAGGATGGCAAAAGCGCAAATGGTAATCAGAATTTTTCTTCGCATATCAATAGATATTAATCAGATAGAGGCGGAACACCGCCAATGGAAAGTAAAATAAAACTCACAAAAGCGTACGCCAAGAGAATAACCAAGATTCCCATAGCTGTATAGAGCATAATTTTGGAAGCTTGTTTAACTTTTTCCGGTTTACCCATAGCGGTAATCCAATAAACACCGGAAATCAAGAGTACTGTCATCGCGGTATAAAACAAAAAACCGAGAATAAAATTGGTCCAATCTACCAGTAAACCCAATAGGGTTTCTTGCGCGGAGAATTTAATGCCCACGTTGGCGTCCAAACCTTCTTTGATCTGCTCTTTAACTGCCCCTAGGTCACAAGCATCTCCTTGGCAATAAGGATTTTTAGGCGCACAGTCGTCTTTGTGAAAAATGCGGTAAAGCGGTACTGTGCATTTATTATTATCCCAAAACGTGTCCCAAGCCCCCCATTGACTAGCCCGTGTCAAAACAGGCGCCAATAGACCCGAGAGGGACAGAATCACTACCACCGGTATGATAGTTTTGTTTTTAAACATTTTTATTCAGAAAAAGCTCTTAAGATAGCATTTAGCAGAGGATAAGCGACTAAGACCAAGAGCATTCCCAAGGTCGCCCAAGCGACAATCTTGCCCGCTTTTTTAGCGCGCTCTTCTTTGCCCAAGTCCACCAGCCACATAAAGCCCGCCACAATCATCGCCGTCATCGCCGCGAAAAACAGTAAGCCCAAAACCGCGTTTACCAACCAGTACAAAAAAGCTGCTAAAGGACTTGTTTTACTTTCCCATTCTTCTTGCGCTCCAGCCAATTCACCCACTCCCGGTCTGGTTTTTTCCAGCCCACTCGCGATGGAACACTTTTCCGGACTTTGGCAAAAAACAATTTGCGTACATTCTTCCAAGTGCGCCATACGGTAGAGGGGATTCCAGTTGCATTCCTGCTCTTTCATATTCTCATTAAATTTACAAAGTTCATTCTCGGGATGTTCCTCGCAATACTTCTTATCCCACTCAAACCACCAATTATCAGTAGTAACCGGGCCAGTGTCACCTCCCCCTCCTCCCGCAGGAGCTTCTTTTTTCTTCTCGTCACTAGTTGAAGTAAATAAATAAGGTGCTACAGAAGCAAGAACACCCTTCTGTAAAACCCAGGTAGCCAAACTAAGGACAACTAACGAGCTAAGTCCTATGATCAGAATTTTTTTAGTTTGTCGCATATTATTTTTTATCTTTTAATTATAGCTAACTCTAGCCTTTTTTACAATCAACTGGCTGGCAGAGATTGGTAAACAAAGGGCTGAATAAAAACCACAACCAAAGTGTACGCACTAATTAACAAGGCAAACCCGATAATCACATAAGTCACGATATCCTTCGCCTTTTTAATTTGCTCATCCTTGCCAAAATGCAAAATCATCAGATAACCCGCGTAAATTAACATTATAAAAGCAACTATAATCAATAGGCCAATAAAATAATTAGACAGCACTCCCGTAATCGACGGCAGTTTTGCCAGGCCTTCCGGACCCTTCCAGAAAACATCCACCACTTCACTCGCCAAAAGTACGATAATCAACCCAATCAGAGTATAGAGCACCGCCAAGCGGTGAGTTTTCAATTTACCCTCATCGCCCATCGCGGTAATCATCTGGAAACAATTGATTAAAATAATCAAAACCGCCACACCGGCCAAAAAGGCTTTGGCTAAATTAAGCAGACCATAAATTAATCCCATGCGGATCGCCAATGCGCCTTTTTCTGGATCCGAAACCAGCACACTGATTCCTTTTTCTTGAAAAATTAAACTGACAAAAAGATCAGCGACAAACATCACCACCAGACCAAACACAATAAAGGTAATATTTTTAGATTGTTTCTTAACAACTTGATCATCTCCATCGGAGGCAATCATAGAAAGACCCGCTGCCGCGATTAAGATAACCGCTAAGGTAGCGACCACCGAACGGACCACGTGCGCTACTTTGACAATAAAAGCGCGCATTCCTTCTTCTCCTTCTTCTACTTGAACAACCGGCGCGAGAATGGACTTATTTTTCACGGAACCCTTAATATCTTCCAGCATCTTCTTTAGGTCTTGCGGTACTGCTTCTTGCGCCAAAACTTCACCCCTCACAAAAAGCAAAGGGGTCAGAATGGTAATCAAAAGCAGAATTTGCAGAATTAGTTTGCGCATGTGGTTAATTTAAAGAGCGAATCTTAAAATTTCCGCCACCAGAATATAGGCGGCAAAAGCGATCAGAAGCGCAATGATCGTACCAAGATAAATTCTTTTGCCTTGACCCGCTCGATTAGCTTCTCCGCCGGAAATCACATAATAAATTGTACCGATCACCAGCATCAAAATCGCTACCGGCACAATGATATATAACAGTAACCTGGTAAGTGAATTGATAATTTCCATACCGCGGTTCACCAAATCTTCATTGCCTTGTAGGGCTCCGTAAAGATCTCGATCGCCTACAATGGCATACTGTACCACTTGAGCCAACATCACCACCACTAGCCCGATTAAGGCGTAAACAATATTTTTACTTTGCTTTTTTACCGTTTCTTGCTTATCCGAAGAAGTCACGATGGTATAGCCGGCAATCACAATTACCGCCACGGAAATCGTTCCTACTAGATATTTGATCAAACCAATTCCATAATTAATCAAGTAATCCAACGCAGTGTAGTCATGCAAAGTCGCCCCCGCCTCCATAGGGTTAAACACCGCCACAATCACGTCTCCCACATTCAAAATCGTAAAGCCCAGCGCGGCATCCAAAAATCCCGTTTTCGCTTGCTTAATCTCTTCATCCTTGCCTCCACTGGCAACCAGTTTAATTCCGTAAAAAATAATGAAAAAAATCGCCACGCCTTCTAGTACAAATTTGCCAATCTCCACCAAACGACTAATGAAATTATCAAAAAGCTCCACGCCAGACTCTCCCCCTGTCCCCACGGTAGGTAAAAATTTGTAATCATTCGCGGTGGGCAGATCAATAAAAGACGTTTGCAGTACGGCGGGACTGGTTAAAAAGAAGTTGATTCCCAAACCAAAATAGAGCATTAGAATCAAGGTGACCAAGGGCAATTGTCTGGCTAATTTCTGCGCTTTAGCGATTAGCATGTTTAAATTTTTTATTCTTAATATTATAGCACAAAGAGAACGGTAAAAGAAAGCATAACAGGCAAAATAATTGACCTTTAACAATTGACAATTGACTCTCAATCTTTTTCTGTTTGTATGTCAAATGTTAATTGTTAATTGTAATCTTTCTACCGCTTCCCCATGCTTCTCTCTGATTTTGATTACCATCTTCCTCCCGAATTAATCGCTCAAAATCCCCTTTCACCCCGCGATCACTGTCGGCTTATGCTCTTAAAACGTCCTACCGAATCTATTGAACATAAATACTTTTATAATCTAGTAAATCTTTTAACCGCTCGTGACGTACTGGTTCTCAATGAATCCAAAGTAATTAAGGCTAGATTATTCGGCAAACTGAATTCGTCCACCACGGAAAAATCCAGCGAGGTCTTTTTATTAAAACAACTTAGTCCCTTTGTTTGGGAGTGTTTGGCTCGACCGGGACATAAATTTAAAACAGGGACAGAGATTGATTTTTATAATTCCGATAATCAACATCCCTCCTCGCTCAAGGGAAAAGTGGCACAAGTTTTAACCAGAGGAATGCGGGAGATTAGTTTTAATCTAACAGGAAAGGCCTTTGAACAAGAACTTCAGAAAATCGGTCAGATTCCCCTGCCTCCCTATATCAAAAATTTTCAGGGACAAAATGAAGACTATCAAACTGTTTATGCCACCAAAAAGGGCTCCGTGGCTGCTCCCACCGCCGGTATGCACTTCACGGAAGAGCTCTTGAATAAATTGAAAAACAAGGGAGTGCAAATCGAAAAAGTCATCTTGCATATTGGCCTAGACACTTTTCAACCCCTTCAGGTCGAACAGATTGAAACGCACCAGATGCACGCAGAAGATTTTGAATTGGAAGAACAAACCGCCGAGCGGCTCAATCTGGCCAAACAGGCAGGCAAAAGAATTATTGCCGTAGGCACCACTACCGTGCGCGTGTTGGAAACTTGCGCCATAGAAGCAAAGGGCAAAGGGCAAAGGGCTTATGGCAAGGGGCAAATAGTAAAGGGTGGTGGTGAAAAACAAAAAAACGTACCCCTTGCCCCAAATCATTTACTCTCCGCTCAAACTGGTTCTACTAGTTTGTTCATTTATCCCAGCTATCAGTTTAAATTCGTAGACGCGCTGCTTACTAATTTTCATCTTCCCAAGTCTTCATTGCTATTAATGGTTTCCACCTTCGCCGGTCGTGAATTTATCTTGCGCGCTTACCAAGAAGCGATTCAGCAAAAATACCGTTTCTACTCTTTCGGCGACGCCATGCTGATAGAATGAAGTTTGAATAATGAGGTTTGAATAATGAATAATGGAAGTATCAACCAAATTAGAGTAAAGTTTGAATTTTG
>CAZPDC010000006.1:15917-20410 GCA_964585215.1 uncultured Candidatus Peribacteria bacterium | reverse complement strand
GGTTCCCGCCAGTCGCGCGAAGCGAAGCTTCGCACAACTGTCGGCTATACGAAATATCAATAACTTCTTCTCTTTTTCAATAAAAATGAACTGGGAATTTACTCTTGAATAATCACTATGACAAAATCACTTAATATAAAGTTTGAAAATGGCGTTCGTTTTTTGGTACAGCATTTTCCACCTTCCGATGAAAGTAGTAGAAAACCAGTGCTGTTTCATTCTATTAGAGTCGGAGTGTATTTATACAATCATAGATACTCCGAAGATGTTGTCTTGGCTGGCTTGCTTCATGACGCGATTGAGTGGTCAAGCGCAACGAAAGATATGGTACGCGATGAGTTCGGGGAAAATGCATTAAAGCTCGTTCTTGCCAATACCAAAGACGATGCTATTGAAGACAAGTATAAAAAGACCGCCGAACTCATCCAGCGCTGTGTAAAAAACGGGCAGGATGCGCTTATAATCAAAACTGCGGACATTTTAGACAGTTTCAAATGGTACGCCAGTCAAGATAACATCGATCAGCTTAAATACTGCATGCGAAACACTAGCGCCATTTTTAAGTATAAGAGAAGTGATTTTAATGATCCGATATTTGACGAGCTTGCAACTTGGAAACAAAAGTTTGAGCACCTGAAAGAGTAAATCCCCAATCCATTTTAATGAAGGATTTATTGGTACATCGTACAGCGGCGCATATCCGCGCACATTGCTTCTGGCCTAATGCAAAAAATATGAGATATCTCAACGAACTAGAATTACTAAAATTACCGGCAGGAAAATTTGCGATTTTTGGAAGTGGTCCAATGGCTGTTAGGGGCATTAGAGAGTCCGAAGATCTAGATATTATTGTTAAACAAGATTTGTGGAATATCCTGGCTCAAAAATATCCAACTTCGTTGCACCATAATCCGACCTGTCTTAAAATCGGCAATATTGAAGTTTACAAGGATTGGCTTGAATTGTCGGATAGAATAGATGAAATGATTGATACCGCTGAAACAATCGCAGATTTTCCCTTTGTGCGACTTAAGTATGTTGTGGAATGGAAGACACAATTCGGCAGAGAAAAAGACCTTAAGGATATCGGGCTTATTCAGAAATACAACGACGACCGCAGATAAAATTCACGATTCAATCTCTTAACCATGACTAGGCTATTCCAAATCCAGCTTTACTCCACCCACCCACTTCACGATTAGATTATAAAACACCGCGCCCACCAGACCGCCCAAAAAACCGATCACTACCCCCGTAACCACCATATAGGCAATTCCCATCACGCCACCTTTGCCAAAAACCATGCCCGGGAAAAAATCTCCTAAAAGAGGCGCTACCCAGGTATAGAAAATTCCCAAAGGCAAATAAACAATTCCCAAAAGAAGCGCTTCCACCTTAGCCAAGGACAGAGCATCTACTTTCTTAACAGTTTTAAGCATATCGCCAGTTAGAAATTAAGTTAGTTTAATTTTAATCAGGTTTAACCTAAAAACAAGTTATGAAAAACATTTAACCTGTAACATGTGACCATTAACAAAACTATTATATTCCGCTGATTAACTACTAATTGTTTTTAGTAAATTGTCACCTGTTAATTGTCAATTGTTAAACCTGGTAGCTATCTTTCAGCACCGGCAGATTAACCTCCGGCACATGCAGTTGCTCTCTGATATATTCTCCTAACGCTTCTCGCGCGCTTTTTTCACCGTGCACCAGAAAAACTTTTTTTAAACCTTTAATCTGGCCGATCCAGGCTCGTAATTCACTTGCTCCGGCGTGAGCGCTGAATTCGTCCATTTTAATCACTTTAGCTTTGATCTCATAGGGATCGCCAAAAATATGCACGGGTGAAAGACCCTCTTGAATTTTGTAACCCAAAGTGCCTTCCACCATATAACCAACCAATAAAATGGTATTGCGCGGATCTTCCAGATTGTTTTTTAAATGATGTAAAATCCGGCCCGCTTCGCACATTCCCGAGGCACTGATAATAATCGCGGGTTCACGCAAACCATTCAGGGCCATAGACTCTTCTTTGGTGGTTACATAAGTTAAACGTCCAAAACCAAAAGGATTACTTTGTTTTTCCAGGAATTCTTGAAAAACTTCTTGGTCATAACATTCCGGGTGCATTTGAAAAACCTCGGTGACATTGGTGGCCAAAGGACTGTCCACATAAATCGGAATTTCAGGAATTTCATTGGCTTCAAAGAGTTGATGCAAAGCATAAATCATTTCCTGTGTCCTTTCAAGGGCAAAGGCAGGGATAATGATTTTTCCCCCTCGACCAATCGCATCATTTATGATTTTTTTGACATTTTCACGTATGTTCGCCACCGGCTCGTGTTCCCTGTTGCCATAAGTGCTTTCCACAATCAAAACCTCACTTTGTTCCACTATAGTAGGATCTCTTAAGATCGGTAATCCATTGCGACCTAAGTCTCCCGAGAAGGTCATTCTAAAAGTACGTTTCCCTTCGGTAATTTCCAAAAGCACAATTGCTGATCCCAACACATGTCCCGCATCTACAAAACAAACCTTCACCCCCGGCACCGCTTCAAACCAACGGTTATAGTTAACCGCGTGAAAAAGTCGTAGGGCTGGTTCAACATCTGCCACCGTAGACAGAGCGGGCACAGGCTTAAGTTTATTTTTAGCTAATTTTTGAGAAATATACTCCGCGTCCTTTTCCGCGATATAGGCGCTATCCAAAAGCATCACCTGACAAAGATCGCGCGTAGCAAAAGTGCTGTGAATATGCCCCTTAAATCCGCTTTTCACATAGTAGGGGATTAAACCCGAGTGGTCAATGTGGGCATGCGAAAGAATCAGCGCGTCAATTTTGGACGGCTCCACTAAAAGCTCTTTGTTTTTCTGGTAAGCCTCCCAACGATGCCCTTGGCATAAACCACAATCCAAAAGCACACGATAACCATTAACCTCTAAAAGATGTTTAGAACCAGTCACCTCATCCGCTCCACCTAAAAAAGAAAGTTGCATAGATAGTAAGTTAACGAATTGTTCTTTTTATTATAAAGAAACCACCGCTAAAAAGCGAGTAAAAACTTGCGTCTGGCTTTAGTTGTGCTAATTTAAGCGAGCTAATCTGGGCTGAATTTTATTCAGGCTGGAAGTTTTTGATGAATAGATACAAAATTTAAGCTTAACGATTCAGAATCATTGTTTCCTGTTCCTCAACTCATAACTCACAACTGTTAACTTATAACTTATCCTTAACAACTTCTTATGAACAAACAGTTTATGGCCGCCATCAATCAGCTCGTTATTGAAAAAAATTTACCCAAAGAGGAGGTGTTGGAGGCGGTGGAAGCAGCTCTGCGCACGGCTTACCGCAAAGATTACGGCAGTCGCGACCAAGAGATCAAAGTAACCCTTGAACCGGAAACCGGTAATTTTGAAATTTTCCTTTTAAAAACTGCGGTTAAAAAAGTGAACAGTCCTGATTTGGAAATTGCCCTTAAAGAAGCTAAACAATTACAATCTAGTGCCAAAGAAGGCGAGATCATTGAAATTAATGTCACTCCTCAAAAGTTTGGCCGTATTGCCGCGCAGGCCGCCAAGCAGGTAATTTTACAACGAATTCAGGAAATTGAGCGTCGGATTATGTACGATCACTTTAAAGAAAGAGAAAATGAGCTGGTCAATTCAGTAGTTAACCGCGTGGAGGGTCACAGTGTTTTTGTGGAAATTGAAAAAAATACTGTGCTTTTACCTCCCGAAGAACAAGTGGAAAAAGAGCATTATTATTCCGGTAAAAGAATTAAGGTCTATCTGGATAGGGTGATTAACGAGTCACGGGGACCGCGCTTGTTAATTTCCCGTCGCAGTCCTAAATTGGTGGAAAAATTGTTTGATTTTGAAATTCCAGAAGTCCGCGCCGGAGTGGTGAAGGTAGAGTCTGTCGCGCGTTTACCGGGTGTACGTTCTAAAGTTGCCGTGAGCTCTTCTGATCCCAAAGTAGATCCTATCGGGGCGTGCGTGGGGCAAAAAGGCGTACGCATTCAAAGCGTGATTAGCGAACTAGAAAGTGAAATGATTGATGTGGTCGCTTACTCCACCGAGCCAGAGAAATTTCTCAAGGCGGCCCTCGCTCCCGCCAAACTGGACTCTATTGAACTGGACGAGAAAAGAAGAGTGGCGCGCGTCTTTGTACAAGAAGATCAAAGACCCTTGGCGATTGGTCGTCAGGGACAAAATGTACGCTTAGCTGGCACGCTCACGGGCTGGGAGATTGACATTCTTAACCTTGCCGACAAAACTAATCTGCCTACAACTGCTGGTCAAACCAAAGAAGAATCTATTACCACTATTTTTCAGGACACTGATTCACTCGAGGTACTCAGGCTTGCCCCCGCCATCCTAAAAAAACTAGAAAAAGCCGGCATTCAAACCGTGGGACAACTAAAACAATTAAAAGAAGAAGACCTCACTAAAATCGGCGGTATCGGTAAAAAAACCGCGGAAGGAATAGT
>CAZPDC010000006.1:0-15817 GCA_964585215.1 uncultured Candidatus Peribacteria bacterium | reverse complement strand
TTTATGTCCAAGTTCTATCTCACTACTTCCGCGCCTTATGTGAATGCCAAGCCCCACCTGGGTCATTTTATGGAATTCGTGGAAGCGGATGTCATCGCTCGCTATCACCGAATTAAAGGTGACGAAGTGTGCTTTTTGAGTAGCACAGATGAAAACGGTTCTAAAATGTATCACACCGCCCAAAAATTGGGTGGCAATCCTCAACAAATTTGTGATGAGAATTCCGCTTATTTTCGCGAGACCAAAGACGCGTTGGATATTTCCATGGATAAAACTATCCGTACAACTGACCCACGGCACCAACAGGCAGTGCAAAAATTATGGTTGAAGTTCGTGGAAAAAGGCGATATTGAAAAATCCAAATACGAAGGACTGTATTGTGAAGGCTGTGAAGCTTTTATCACGGAAAAAGATTTGGTGGACGGAAAATGCCCCGAGCACCAGCGCGAACCTCAATTTATCTCTGAAGAAAATTATTTTTTCAAACTTTCCCGTTATTCCGAGCAACTTCAAAAGTTAATTCAAAACGACACTATTCAAATTATCCCGGCCTTCCGCAAAAATGAAATCTTAAATGTAATTAAGTCCGGCCTGCAAGATGTTTGCTTTTCCCGTCCCAAAGCTTCTTTGCCTTGGGGAGTAGATGTCCCCAACGATCCCGATTACGTGATTTACGTTTGGTGCGACGCGTTGATTAATTATCTTTCCGGCATTGGCTACGGATGGGACGAAACAGAGTTTCAAAAATGGTGGCCCGCCGATTTGCACGTAATCGGCAAGGGTATCTCGCGTTTTCATGCTCTCGTCTGGCCCGCGATGCTCCTTTCCGCCGATTTACCTTTGTTTAAACAGCTTTTTGTCCACGGTTATGTGACCCTGGACGGACAAAAAATGAGCAAATCTTTGGGAAACGTGGTGGATCCTTATGAGCTTTTGAAAAAATACGGTTCTGATGCTACCCGTTTTTACCTTACCTTCGAAACTCCTCTGGGCGAGGACATAGATTTTACCTGGGACAGAATGGACAAACTCTACCATTCCGAACTGGTAAACAATCTGGGTAATTTTTTCAACCGAGTCTTGTCAATCTCTGAAAAATACTACGGAGAAAACATTCCTGAGTTTAATTCCCAAACAACAGACCCAAGCATCCAAAAATTGGTGGCAGGAGTTTGGGATAAATGGGAGAAATACCTAGAGGCCTACGATTTCAAAAGAGCGCTTGAGGCGGCTTGGGAGCTGCTTAATTTTAGTAATAAATATATCAACGAGAAGAAACCCTGGGGTGCCAACAGAGAGGCTCAAGCTGATCTGCCCGGCGTGGTTTATAACTTACTTGAATTGGCTCGTTTTATCGTAATCTTAATCAGACCTTTTTTGCCTAGAACTTACGACAAGGTTGATAAACAGATTCCCATCGATCTTAGTGTTGGTTACAACGAACTGAAAAAATGGGGCGGTCTCAAGTCGGGCAGAAAAATAAAAAGAGGGGAGTTTCTATTTGAGAAGAAAAGCCAAGTGGGTGGCAAGTGACATATAACAATTGACAATTGACTCTTTTAAATCCAGGCCAGCTGTTAAATGTCACATGTCAAATGTTTTCATGTTCACAAGAAATAATATTACTACTATTAAATAAACTGTGACTAGTTTTAACAAACAACTCACCGTTGTTGTTGCTCTTTCGGGCGGGATTGATTCTGCGGTAGCCGCGGCTCTTTTAAAAGAAGAAGGCCTGCGCGTGATTGGTGTGTATTTGCATTTTTGGAGCGAATCCCGTACTAGTCGCTTCGCTCCGGTGCAGGATGAACCTCACTTAACATTACAAAATCCCGCCTTGAACAAGTGTTGCTCTTTGGAAAGCTTGGCGCGCGCGCGCCAAGTCGCAGGAAAGCTTAAAATTCCTTTATACGCCCTGGACGCCTCCACTTCTTTTAAGACAAAAGTGGTGGACAATTTTCTTCAAGAATGTGCTCATTGTCGTACTCCCAATCCCTGCGTGCGCTGTAACCAATACATTAAATTTGGCGAGTTGCTTAAATATGCTCGCTCACTGGGAGCGCAAAAAATCGCCACCGGGCACTACGCGCGCAATCTTTACAACTCTGCCCTGAAACAATTTGAGCTTTGGCGCGGAAAAGATGTGGACAAAGATCAGTCTTACTTTTTATACCGACTGAATCAATCTCAACTTAAACACACCCTTTTCCCCTTGGGGGATTTAACCAAAACTCAAGTTAAAAAGCTGGCTCAAAAGTATCAGCTAGACAAGCTAGTCGCTCAAAAATTAGAATTTTATCAGGAGAGTCAGGGTCTTTGCTTTTTTCCCGAAAAAGAACCAGCAAGGTTTCTGAAACGTAATTTGTCACGTAACACAATTCGTCCCGGCCCCATTTTTAATGAAAACAATATTTTGGTGGGCTCACACCAAGGGTTGCAATTCTACACCATCGGCCAACGTAAGGGGATTCGACTGGGCGGCCTTCAGGAGCCTTTATATGTTTTAAAATTAGATTACCAAAAAAACACACTCTTGGTTGGATTAGAAAAAGAGCTTTGGCAAACCGATTTTAAATTAAACCAAGCCCACTTCATTTGCCCTTTGGAAAAAAGGGTTTTTGGTAAAACCACTTTGTATTCTCTGATTTGTACTCGTTACCACCAAAAACCCCAACAAGGGTTCCTTAATTGCCTAAACGGGTACTACAAAGTGCATCTACAAAACCCTTTGCGCGCCATTGCTCCCGGACAAAGCGCTGTGTTTTATGAAAATGACAGGGTGATTGGCGGTGGAATTATCGAAAGGTAAAAAACGAGAAACAAAAAATAAAAAAGGGTGTATGATTTCTTACCTTAATCTGGCCAATGCAAACTTTTTCCTATAGAGCTACAAATAGTACTGGCGCTCGCCGGAATGGCATTTTACAAGCTGAAAATATTAGCAACGCTTTAAACACGCTTAAAAATGGGGGGCTACACCCTTTAGAGATCTTCGTCCAACCCGACAAGTTCACGCCACCATTAAAAACAGGCGCACTAGACACGGGCGAGCGCTTGATCAGAAAACATTTTTTAAATAACCACTCAACCTATCGCACTGCCGTCAAGCCAACTACACATACAAAACCAGCCCCGGTTTTAAATCAATCCGGTTTCGTTTCTTCTCCCATGCTTGTTTTATTTCTTCAGGTTATTATTTCATTTAGTTTGTTTTATTTGCTTCTAATTAAGCTCCCCCTGGTTATCAATTCTCACAGTGTTTTGGTTGGCAAGATTTCGTCTTATTTAACGACCTGGCTAATCCCTCTTGTTTTAATTGTGATTATCGGTTATTTATGTGTTGAGATTATTAAAATAAGTCAAAAAAAATTAGATTAAATTACTGCTTCGCTTTTTATTTTTACTTCATTTTTCAGCCCGGGTGGCGGAATTGGTAGACGCGCTGGCCTTAGAAGCCAGTGGGATAAAACCCGCGAGAGTTCAAGTCTCTCCCCGGGCACCAGTAGTAACTTGTAAAAATAAGGAGGCAAATTAAGACAAAACTGCTTTTTGTCTTAATGAATGTGTAGAAAACAGTGAACAAACAAAAGTTGTTTCAATTTTTCACGTGCCAAAAAGCCCGGTTTTAAACATTTTATTCAGCTTGGCCCCGTTTTGGGTCTTTAACTGCCGACCCATCTTAGTTCTCTTTATTTTAAGCTCTTTTCGTCTATTTCTTTTGTCTTCAGTTTGACTTTTCTACATTTTTTCTACATTTTTAATGATCAACTTTTATGAACACTTCTTTATCTTTATAGATAGTGCTATAACCCTTGCTCGCCCAACTAACTTGGAAATTAGTTTTCTACATTTCATCAATCATTCGCGCTTTTTTATTTTTAACATTATTAATTTAACCCATTTAAACTAATTACTTATTTTTAAGCCAATTTAAAAAAATCATTTTTTTCTCAATTTAGTAATTTAAGTGTTTGGGGATGTGTTTTATTTAATTAAAGTATTTTATAACCCAAATCTCCTTTTAGAGAATGGTGTATTATTATTACTATATTAATTAAATTATTAAATCTTTTCTATTTACAAGTGGCAGACTATAAATAGAATCAAGATGCTAAAAAAATTATGAAAGTTACTTGTTCTCAAAAAGAATTAGAAAATGCCCTTAATATTGTAGGTTGCGCAATTGGGAGTAATAACACCCTCCCCGTTTTAGATAATGTGCTTTTAAAAGCCGAAGGAAAAAAGCTTTATTTAGCGGCAACAGATTTAGAAATTGCAATTGAGTGTTATATTGATGTGACGGTAAAAAACGAGGGAATAATTACTATTCCAGCTAAGTTATTTTCTAATTATATTAGCTTTCTAAAAGAAGAGAGTATTGATTTAAGTTTAGAGGCGGGAGTGGCCCTAAGTATTAAATCTAAATCCTCCCATACTAAAATTAAAGGAATTGCCGCCACTGAATTCCCACTAATTCCAAAAATTGAGAAAGAGAAAACTATTGAAGTTCCCGCTAATCTTTTAATTGAGGGAATCAATAAGACCATTTTTGCTTGTAGTACAAATATTGCTCGTCCTGTTTTGGCGGGGGTCAGTTTTAAAACAGAGGGAAAAAAACTAATTCTGGCAACCACAGACAGTTATCGATTATCGGAAAGTCAAATTGGTCTAGATAAGGCCGCGGAAGAAATTACGTGCATCATTCCTGCTAAAACTATGGTGGAGGTGGGGAAGGTTTTTCCTAAAAACAAGGAAATGATTATAATTCAACTTTCTAGTAATCAAATTGTTTTTAATCAGGATGGAATTATTTTAACCTCTCGTCTAATTGAGGGCCAGTTCCCTGATTATCGACCAATCATCCCTAAGGGTATTAAAACAAAGGCAATTTTAAACCGTGAAGAATTGATTCGCGCGTTCAAGAGGGTAAACCTATTTGCTAAAGAAAATAATTATAATGTGAAACTTGAAATTAATCCTGGTGAAAATCTTTTAAATATTACTACGGAGTCCACGGAGATTGGTGAAGAAAAGGCTATGGTTCAGGCAGTGGTGGAAGGGGAAGAAAAAACAGTAGCACTTAACTCGCAATATTTCATCGATGTTTTAATTAATCTAGACAAAGAGGAGGTAGAATTGCAAATAGAGAGCAAGCTCACTCCGGCAATAGTGATTTCTAAAGGAGAAAAGGATTATTTGCATTTAATTATGCCTCTTAAAATAGAATAAAGTAGAAAGGCATTAATGATCTGACGGGAACCACCCAAAGGTCCTATTTAGAAAGGTAAATTAAAACATGGTGTTGGTTGAGTTGTTGTGGTTTTTTAGACCAAAAAAGACTATAATTATCAAGTAAGGTAAAATTCTGTTTAAAATAGGCCCAACTTATTGCCGGAAAAGCGAGCGCTTTAACCGGAGGTAATTTATTACTTGTTTTTGTTAGACATTTTAAGATGTCACAAGCTGTTTTTAAGGGTTTTTCAGAGAAAAGTCTCCATCAGAAGATTGTGGATGAATTAAAACAAAGGCGTTTTTTGACGATCTCGGGAGTGGGCAATACTTTTTCGCGTGCGTTTGTTTTAAATCAAATCATTCAAGGTGGTGATTTTGAGCGAGTGATTTGGCTGGTTGGTGATGACAAGACCATCCCAGAATTAAAAAATCACTTCTTGCTTTTTAATCATTTTCAGCCAAAAGAGCTAGTCTATACGGAGCAGGGGGAAGATACTAGTCTTAAAAAGATTAAATGGTTAACTAGCCTAAACTTAAAACGGTACTGTATTTTTTCTACTCCCCGTGAGTTTTTTGATCATTTTCCTAGTCAAAAAACCGTTTTAGAAAGTAAATTGGTTTTTAAAAAAGGGGCTCATTTTGTTTTAAATGAAGTTTTTGAAACCCTAATTAAAGCGGGTTACTTTCAATCAGAAGATGAATTTTTAGAACAAGGCGCCTATAAACACAAAGGGGGAGTGCTTTCAATTTCTCCTTTTAATCAGACAGATGTTTATCAACTAGATTTCAAAGATGAGGAGCTAGAAAACATTTTTGCCTTTGATCAGATTAATAAGAAGACGGTTAAGACCCTTTCGTTACTAGAGGTATATCCTTTAAGTTTTCCCAAAGAAGACGGCTCTATTTATGAGCATTTTAGAGCGCCCACCTTGGTAGTGACGGATGAAATTGAGGTTTCAGATTACTTTCAAAAGGAAAGTTTTGACCAACTCAAGCAAAGCTTAACACGGGAACATTTTCTGCTTAATATTACCTCTTTTCCTGAAGAAGATAACTTTATACACCTGCGCTATCTTTCTCTTTTAAGACATTACAATGTGCACGATTTTTTAAATGATTTACAAGAACGTCTAGCGATGGGTTGGAAAATTATTCTCTTCTCGCGCCACATTAAAGAGCTTGGTAATCTGCTTAATGAAAATGAGTTAGCCTATTTCACAACCGAGCCGGATTTTATTACTAAACCGGAACGAGCGCTACTTTTGAAAGACAGTAGCGTGATTGATTTTGTCCCACGCTCCTTTCAAAACAACGAATTAAAAATTGGCATTTTTACCGATCGAGAGATTTATCGAGCTTATACAGAGGAGCGTGGGACAATTTATCAAAAGACTACTTTAGAATTTCTGACCAGTTTAAAGGTGGGTAATTATGTGGTGCACGCTGATCATGGTATTGGTCGTTTTGTGGGGATTGATCAAAAAGAAGTGGGAGGAGTTAAAAAGGAATATTTAGAAGTCCAGTATGCGGGTTCTGATCGTCTTTTTATTCCTATTGACCAAGTTGATAAAATTAGTAAATATCTTTCCGACGAAGACACCCCACCACGTTTAACCAAATTAGACTCTACTGATTGGAGTACTGTTAGTCGTAAGGCCAAGAAAGAAGCTGGTCAAATTGCGCAGGAACTTTTACAGTTATATGCTAAAAGAGGGGTAGCGCACCGTCCACCTTTTTTGCCTGACAGCGAGGAACAGCATAGATTTGAAGCTACCTTCCCCTATACAGAAACCCCGGGACAATTACGGGCAATTTATGAAACCAAACAAGATCTGGAAAAAGATAAACCGATGGACCGTCTGATTTGTGGTGATGTGGGTTTTGGTAAAACCGAAGTGGCACTTCGCGCGGCTTTTAAGGCCTATTTGAGCGGAAAACAAACCGCGCTGATCTCACCTATCACTATTCTGGTAGACCAACATTTTCATAGTTTTCAGAAAAGAATGGATGGTTTTGGTGTAAAGGTGGAAATGCTTAGTCGTTTTCGTTCTCCTGCCGAACAGAAAAAGATTCTGGCCGATTTAAAAACAGGGAAAATTGATGTGATTATTGGCACACACCGTCTCTTGCAACCAGATGTGGACTTTAAGAATTTAGGGCTTTTGATTATTGACGAAGAGCAAAAATTTGGGGTGGAACAAAAAGAAAAATTAAAAAAATTTCGTTGTAGTGTGGATGTATTGACCCTAACAGCGACGCCCATACCGCGTACCTTAAACCTAAGTTTGAATAAATTAAGAGATCTTTCCGTGATTAACACTCCTCCGCCGGGACGCTTGCCAGTGATTACAGAAGTGCGTAAATATAATGATCTTTTAATTAGGGAAGCGATTTTAAATGAAATTGGTCGTCAGGGGCAGGTGTATTTTTTATATAATAAAGTACAAACCATTGACGGATTGGCGGAAAAGCTAAAGATACTAGTGCCAGAAGCAACTTTTGTGGTAGCGCATGGCCAGCTTGACACAGATGTTTTAGAACAGCGCATTCTAGACTTTAAAAATCAAAAATACGATGTGTTAGTTAGCTCCACGATTATTGAAAATGGTATTGATCTGCCCAATGTTAATACCCTCATTATTGACGGTGCGGACGAGTTTGGACTTCTTCAGCTTTACCAGCTACGTGGTCGGGTGGGGCGGAGTAAACGCCAGGCCTACTCTTACATGCTTTATCACGGCCAGAAGCTTTCTTTAGAAGCCAAAAAACGGCTTAGAGCAATCGTAGAAGCTTCGGAATTAGGGAGTGGTTTTCAGATTGCCGTTAAGGATATGGAGATTAGAGGAGTGGGCAATATCCTCGGAGTAAATCAGTCGGGAGTAGTGAAAACGGTGGGCGTAGGCTATTTTATTAAACTACTCAATCAAACCATTGAAGAATTAAAAACTGGCAAAAGAGAGGAAAAAGGTTTGCCACAAGAAGAAATTTCAATTGAGTTACCCCTAACTAGCTACATTCCGGACGGCTTTACTGGTGATCAAAAAGAAAAATTGAATACTTATCAGAAAATGGCCGCCCTAGAAAATTTAGAAGAAATTAAGGAATATAAAGTTGAATTGGAAGAAGAATATGGAGCCTTGCCCAAAGAGGTTAAAAATCTTTTTAAAGTACTAGAATTAAAAGCGCTGGCGCGGACGAGCGGACTCTTAAGTGTACGCGTGATTGATCGCACTTTGGAGAATAAGGAGGCGATTCTACAAATCTCTAAAAAGATTACGGATGTTCAAATCGCCAACCTGTTTGGCTTTAATCCCAATTGGCTAATAAGTGGAGACAAGCTCAAAATCAATGTGACACACTTGGGATTGGATTGGTATGAAGGGCTAAAAAAGTCCCTAGAAATACTAGGGGCAAAAGAACTACAACAAGATGCCCTTAAGAAAGACTAAAAACGAGAACCTAGAGAGAACTTAACGGATTGGTTTTTTTGCCGTTGTTGATAATTTCAAAGTGGAGATGAATGCCAGTTTTGCCATAGACGCGTCCGCTATTACCCATATGGGCAATTAGCTGTCCTTGAGAAACATAGTCATCTGTTTTTACAAAAAAGCTACTCAGGTGAGCATAGAGCGTTTTTATACCATTGCCGTGATCAATCATGATCATATTACCATAGCCGCCATTCCAACCCGAAGCGACCTTGATGACTCGACCGGCCATAGCCGCGTAAATACCTGTGGCCTTGCCCTTTTGTGAACTAATATCTAGGGCAGGGTGATAGCGACTAAATTGTTGTGTGATGGTTCCACGATAAACCGGCCAAGCAAAGTTTTTATCTAAAGCAGGCGTGAAAGAAACCGCTTGTTTTTTGGTTGTTTGTGGAGGTAAGGAAACGCTGGCTACGCGTGAAGAAGTTGTCTTGGAAGCGACACGTAGATTAATTTTTTTAGCCCCAGGAATAATCAAGGCCAAACCAGTACTAATTATTTTACCCTCTAGACGATTTTGTTCAGTGATTAAGGTTTTAGAAACCTGAAATTTTTTAGCAATAGTATCAAGGGTATCATCCTTCTGCGCGACATACAGTAGCCCATCAACTGGTAGAACAAGAAGCTTCTGACCTATTTTAAGACGATTTTGATTACTGATTTCATTGACCGCCGTAAGGGTGGAAACAGAAATGCCAAAACGGTATGCGATGGTGGAAAGGGTGTCTCCTGGACGCACTGTATATTCCATAACATCACTTAAGTGCTTGCGTGAATTTTCCGAAGAGCTTAAAAATGGTTTAGTTAAAAAACCATCCTCGGAAATAGTATTGAGTGTATTTTTCTGATCTAACTGATCAACGATCTTTTCATAACTCTGATCAGAAGTTAAAACATTATCGACACTAGAATAAGCAATTAGGTTGGGTGACAGAGCGCTTATCACGAAAACGAGCACAAAGCAGTAAGCCCAAGTTTCTCTTGAAAGAAAACAGAGCAGTCTTTGTTTTTTGGCCTGCCAATCGAAAGGGTTCTTTAAGCGCTCTTTCTGATGGAGTTGAAATACTTTAATGCGTTGATGTCTTTGCTTGCGTATTGTTTGATTGACCCGGGAAGAAGATTTCCAGGCGTAAAGAAACATAAAACAAGATAAAAGCTAAAGTTAGAGCCAATTTTCTAAAAAATACCAGTTTCAGAAACTGATTATACTCTATTTTCTAGCAGTGTGCATTGACACAACTAATACCTGTTTTAAAAAGGAACTTCTTCAATTTTAATGGAATCTTCTTGTGTTTCTACGGTTGAAATGTTTTCTGAGTTTAAAGGGTCTTCTTTAGATAAAACAGGAGCCTGATCTGTAAAGGAGTTCGAGGATTGACTGGCACTGCTGGACCTAGTGTCCAACATAATCATATTGTCGGCGATAATCTCGGTACGGTAGTGCTTATTACCACTATCATCTTCCCAATTACGCGTTTGTAATCTACCAGCAAAATAAACCCGCGAACCCTTTTTTAAGTATTGAGCGCAAAGTTCGGCCAATTTACCCCAAGCCACAATATTGTGAAATTCAGTTTTTTCTTGTTTTTGTCCGCCTTGATCCTTCCAAGTAAAGTTTGTGGCCGCACCCATAGTGGTTACGCTTTGACCAGAAGGGGTTTGACGAGTTTCGGGATCACGCGTAAGCCTCCCAATAATTTCAGCACGGTTTAAATCCATGGACATAAGAATAGTTTAAAAGTTAAGAAGCGATTCCATTATAAAGAATTAGATTGATTGCTCAAGTTTTAAAAACACCCCTGCCCGTGATAAGGGCAAAGGGGTGTTTTTGTGGATTTTTAAAAAAAGACTATCTTACTGCTGCCTTGAGAGCCTTACCAGCCTTGAAGGCGGGAACGGACATGGCGGGGATGTGAATCTTTTGGCTAGGATTGCGGGGATTTACACCTGTGCGAGCAGCTCTTTTAGAAACACGGAAAGTGCCGAAACCAGTGATGGTAACGGTTTTGCCTTTCTTGAGTTCCATGGTGATAGCGCTCAAAACGGCGTCTAACACATCTCCGGAGGCCTTTTTGGTTACTCCAGCTTTGCTGGCGGCGGTAGCAACTAACTCTCCTTTAGTCATAGGATGAGTAGGTTAAAAAATAAAAAATTAACTACTGAAAAACACAGGGGCATTATAAGGCTCAAGTAAGCGAACGCAAGAGTTTTTCTCTCAAATAAGGGATATCTTGAAAATATGGCCTATCTAAGCCACAAACTGGCTAGTAAAATTCCAAATTTCAAATAACAAATTCCAAATAAATTCCAAATTCCAAATTCTAAACTCTAAATAATTCCAAAATGTCAAAATCTAATTCTGACTAGCGGGACAAAACCAAGACCTAAAGCCCCCTGTCTTCCTAAAAAGCTAAAAAGCTACAAGCTAATAAGCTAAGTTAGTACCGATTTTCTTGTTTGCGGTATTGAAGCGCTTCCGCGAGGTGGGGGGTTTGAATTTGTGCTTCATTTGCTAGATCCGCGATGGTACGGGCCAGCTTAATGACGCGGTAATAAGCGCGGGCAGAAAGTCCGAATTGGCTAATGGCCTGTCGCATTAAAGTCTGACCTTGTTCGCCTAGAGTACAAAAGTTTTTCAATTCGCGCGCGCCCATCTCGCCATTAGAAGTTAAACTGGTATTTTTAAAGCGGTCCAATTGACGATCGCGAGCTTGTTGCACTCTCTTTTGAATTTCCCGAGAAGATTCACTTTTGATTTCCCCGGTCAACTTGTCAATTTTAACGCGGGGCGCCTCCACAAAAAGATCAATACGATCCAAAAGTGGGCCAGAGATTTTACTTTGATATTTGATAATCTTAGTCGGCGAACATTGGCAAACTTTTTCCGTATCAGTCGCGAAACCGCAAGGACAAGGGTTCATAGCGGCAATTAAAGTAAAGCGCGCTGGAAAAGTTACGGCGCCCTGCGCGCGTGTAACAGTAATTTGTCCGTCTTCAAGGGGTTGGCGCAAGGCTTGTAAAACCGAAGGAGGAAATTCCGCGAACTCATCTAAAAACAACACCCCTTTATGAGCCAAAGAAATCTCCCCGGGTTTGGGGTTTTGTCCTCCGCCCACCACAGAAACAGCGGAGGCGGTATGATGTACTACGCGAAAGGGGCGCGTGGTGACTAATGGTTTTTCAGGAGAAAGCAGTCCAGCCACCGAATAGATTTTAGTGACTTCTAGCGTTTCTGCTAAGGTGAGGCGAGGTAGAATGGTGCGAAAAGCTTTGGCTAACATGGTCTTGCCACTGCCCGGTGGACCAGACAAAAGCAGATTATGCGCTCCGGCGGCGGCAATTTCCAAAGCGCGTTTAGCTTGTTCTTGTCCTTTGATTTGAGCGAAATCTGATTCGTATTCTCCTACTTGCTCCAGACAACTTAAATCAATAGGCGGGAAGGGTTTAATTTCCAAACTACCATTGAGGTAGCCAACGAGTTCGTTGAGGTCTTGCAAGGGGATGATTTCTACATCGGGAATGAGGGCGGCTTCAGTGGCATTTAGGCGTGGCAGTAGAATTCTCTGATAACCTTTTTCCTGCGCGAAAATTACCAAAGGCAACACGCCATCCACGGGTCTTAATTTACCATCTAGGGCCAGCTCTCCTATCACAAGTGAACTCTGTAATTTAGTCTGATCAACCAAACCCAGACTATTAAGAATCCCTAAAGCGATGGGTAAGTCAAAAGATGGCCCGATTTTTTTAATGTCCGCGGGGGCGAGATTAATTGTGATACGGTGGGGTGGAAATTCCACGCCACTGTTTTTAATCGCGCTGCGCACGCGTTCTTTGGACTCCTGCACGGCCGTGTCGCCCAAGCCTACGATAGTAAAACTAGGCAGGCCGCGCGCAAGATCTACTTCCACTTCAACCAGTGTGCCCGAGAGTCCCGCGGTCGTGGCAGAGAGAATTTTGGAAAGCACGAAAAAAAAATTAAAATTGAATTAATTGTATTGTAGTACGGTAGCAGCTGAATTCAAAGGCTTGTTTTGAGCTGAAAAGTCCTTGGATACACAGCTTGTTGTCTAATAGTTAGGCTACTTATTTAACAAAATGAGAAATGATGTTTTTAGTGGTGATACATTCAAAGTGAGCGTGTGGATAGGATGTTTTGAAGGAGGTAGGTACGGTAGTTTTTTCTTTCCATTTACATTCATAAGCAAAAATCTCTATGCCGTTTTTTTCTATCACATCAATCTCAAGTCCTGTCCGCGTTCGCCAAAACATAATTTCTGGTGGAAAAATTTCAAGAGCCCCTTTTTTCATTCTCTCTGTAATAAAAAAGTTTTCAAAAATAGCCCCTCTGTCCATTCGCGTATCCATCGGGGAAACAATGTCAACTAAGGCATTACGAACACCAACATCAAGAAAAAAAACTTTGAAACCTTTTTTAATTTCATTTCGTGGATTATTCGAAAATGAATAAATACGTTTAATAATAAATGATTGCTCTAATAATCTTAGATAGCGATTCACTGTTGCTCTAGTAACACCCAATCCTTGCGCCAATTCATTTACCGAAACCGTTAATCCAACCTGCAACGCCAGCATTTTTAGTAAATCCTCAAAAATCTTCGGATTACGAATAGCTTCAAAAACAAAAACATCTTTATATAAATAGTTAGTTGCAATATTTTTAATCGCGAATAATTTTTCATCAAGAGTCTCGGCAGAAACCACTGCTGGATATGAGCCAAACTTCAGCATAGCCAACAGATCAGATTCACCCAGATCAGGATAGGCCAAACCAACTTCATGTAAAGAAAGAGGTAGGAGTAAAAATTCATACGCCCAACCAGTCATTGGCTCTTTGATTTTATTTGCCAAGTCAAATGAGGACGATCCGGTTGCGATAATTTGAACCCCGGGATAGGTATCATGAAATGCTTTCAAGATACTGCCGATGTCTTGAATAGTCTGCGCTTCGTCAAAGACAACAATCTTTTTGTTTCGCGTAAGGGGGAGTAATTTATCAGGCTTACCAAGGATAAAATGCGCGCGTATATCAGCTAACTGACAATCGTAGTACTCTCCCTGTTGCCCGTACGCGGAAATAATTTTTTTAGCAAGGGTGGTCTTCCCAGATTGACGGGGACCCAAAATAACCACCATTTTTTTCTTAAAAAGGACTGATGTAATGCGCGGCTCAATATCACGATCAAAGATCTTCATAAGAGGAGTATAACAAATTGCTACTAAACAAGCAATTTGTAAGAATGGGCCTAAAACCATTATGTAGCAATGGTTTTAGGGATCATACGTTTTTTCCTTTGAGAAAGTTTTGAGCTAAATTATTTAACATTCTTCTAGGCATTTATTTTTGTCTCTGCCCCCCTTGATAAGGGGGGTTGGGGGGTTTGAGTTTCTTACTTCCTTGACAAATCCCCCCACCACGACACCAGACGGTGCATGGCGAGCCCCCTTTATCAAGGGGGCATTAGGAATGAAGCTTATTTATTCAAAGTTATTTACGTATGATTCGGTTTTAGGCGGTAATTTTTTGCCCAGGTCGTTAGTAGTTACGAGAATGGTTAGGTTGATTTCATTATGACCCCTATCAGATCATACGTAAATAACTTTGAATAAAAGATTGACGGATTTTTAAGCATAGAAGGTTAAAACTCTAAATAGAAAGAAGTTGATATCACGCACACCCCTCACTAAAGCCCTAAATCCTTTAAGTTTGGCATTAAAACTTTCAGCTGAAGCATTCGTTGAGCCGTCGGGAAAGTAGTTGAGTACCTTGCCCAGGTTTTGTTGAACCGTATTTGCTGCTGAAATGAGTGTCCATAGCTTTGATTCACTCACTTTTGCAAACCATCTTTCCATCTGTTCTTTTTTAGTCTAAAAACTTTCTCAAAGGAAAAAGCGTATGATCCATTTTTTTTATTCTTTCACCTCATATTTTATTTTTATCCTTGTTTTTTCTCTATATGTAGCTATATTTAATGTGATTTATATCACAATTCTAACGATCGTGAGAAAATGGGTAAAATTTCTAGAAGAAATGGCTTCATAAAAAGAAAAAGAGCTGATTGTGAAATTGGTAGCAAGCTTAATTACAAAGTCGATTGTAAGACTGATTATAAGATTAATTGTGAGGTTGGTTGTGAGGTTGGTCATAAAATCGATTGTAAAATTGATCACAAAACTGATCGTAGAATCAATTCTAAGGTCGATTCTGGGACTGATTCTGAAAATAATTCTAAAACTAACTCCAAGATTAGCCCCAATAATGGCCACAGGACTGATTCTAAAACTGTCTACAGGATTGATTGTAATCCAAATAAAAAGGAGAATTTTAGCAGAGAAATACTTTTATCTTTAATAAAAGGCTCTTGGAAATATACCAGAAACATAGTGGAGGTTTTGGGAACGATGATTAATCCGACAACATCATTCACCCTAGATGGAAGACCTTATCAAAGAGAAAATTACTACCAAGCCTTGCGACATTTGAAAGAAAAAAAGCTGGTAAAAATTGAGCACAAAAAAGAGAAGACCATCATTAGAATAACCAAAAAGGGTAAGAAAAGAGTTTTGAAATACAACCTTGATGCAATGCGAATTAAGAAATCCAAGCAGTGGGATGGCCTGTGGCGAATGGTTATCTTTGACATTCCAGAAGAAAAAAGAGGAGGACGTGATGCCCTAAGAAGCAAACTTAAGACACTCGGTTTTTATAAGCTGCAAAAGAGTGTTTTTGTGTATCCTTATGAGTGTGAAAAAGAAATAACATTTATTAAAGAATATTATTATTTAGATAAATATGTTTCTTTTGTTCGAGCCAAAGACATTGACCAAGGAAGTACCTTAAAAGATTTTTTTGGCCTTGCTTAAGGATAGTTTCTTATTAGTGGTGCTGTTACTTGTGTTTTTTAAGGGACGTGATAAGAAAGAAAAGTTATTATTCTGCCGTTGTAGCTCAGTTGGTAGAGCACGTCCTTGGTAAGGACGGGGTCACCGGTTCAATCCCGGTCAACGGCTCCAGGCGCTTGGCAGGCGGGGCACATCCTTGGTAAGGATGAGGTCTCGGGTTCGATTCCCGAAGGCGG
>CAZPDC010000005.1:9917-21355 GCA_964585215.1 uncultured Candidatus Peribacteria bacterium | reverse complement strand
ACAAGACCATCTTTATTTCCACCTTTTTGAACATAAAATTCATATTCTCTATCATGCCAATCATAAACCACCCCATCCTTACGATGAAATGCTAGTGTTGTCACAAATTTTCCCTGAATAAGTGGGAGATTATTGCAAACTAATTCCACAACTCCTTTTGTCTTTAAATTAAGATCTATTTTCTGCAAATCTGTATTCGTACCATATATATGAGTTCCATCATCACGATAGACAGCTATTCCCAAAACAGGATCTTCAACTACCTTCATGTTTTTCTTATAATGAATTCTAATAGTAAATTTATCGCCAGATAAATAGGTCTTATTTTTATTCCCAAACTTGTCAATAAACTCGACTTTTGTAATCTCTATGGGCTTTATTTCTTTTTTAATTTTCTCATCAGACACTTTTTCTTTGACTTCCTCATCCTTCTTGTCCTCATAAATATAATGATCCACAACCTCATTCGGATCACCTATCATTTCTATCTTACTATCTTTAAGATAAAGTGCTCTATTGCAAAATTGTCTTATAGACCCTATATCATGGCTCACAAAAACAATCGTTTTCCCTTCTTTTTTAAATCTTCTAAACACATCAAAGCACTTTTGTTGAAAATTTGCATCCCCTACTGCCAAAACTTCATCTAAAAGAAGGATGTCTGCGTCGGCCTGAATAGCCACAGAAAAGGCCAAACGTACTTGCATACCGGAAGAAAAATTCTTCAGTTTTTGATCAATAAATTGTTCAAGTTCAGCGAACCTAATAATTTCATCAAATTTATTTTCTATTTGCTTCCCGGAAAGTCCTAGGATAGTACCGTTTAAATAAACATTCTCGCGCGCTGAAAGTTCTGGATTGAAACCAACTCCAAGTTCAAGAAAGGGAGAGATTTTCCCCCTGACCTCTACCTTACCTTTCGTTGATTCATAAATTCGGGCGATAATTTTAAGTAGGGTGGACTTACCACTTCCATTCCTGCCTATTATCCCGAAAAATTCTCCCTCTTTAACCTCAAAACTTATATCGCTTAGAGCATGAAAAACTTCTTTTTCATTCTTTTTCCAAAAATTAAAAATATAGTCCCTCACCGTTTGCCTTTTTTCATGAGGAATCACAAACTGTTTAGAAACATTTTTAACAGAAATGGCTGTATTTTTGTTAAAGTTCTTCCGCTGCATAGGGTGATAATTTTTTAAAAACAAGGAACCCAATTACAACAAGTAAAACCGCCCACCCAAACATATAAGCTACACTTAAGAAAGAAGGATAAACATGTTCAACCAGTAATAATCTTGAATTCTGGATAATCCCCGTGATGGGGTTTAAAAATAAATAAAACTGAAATTTTTCCGGAACAAAAGCCAACGGATAGATTATTGGAGTAAGCCAGAACCCTACTTGAAGAATCACCTCCCAGATCTGGTTGATATCCCTAAGTTTTATATATAAGGCACTTAAGAACAAGGACACCCCAAGCACAATCAAATAAAGAAATAGGATCACGGGAATAAACAAAATAAAATGCCAGGAAATAAATATTCCGGAAAAAAAACTAAAGATAAAAAAAACTATTAAATTAAAAAACAAAGATAAAAAAGCTGTAATCGTAGTGGCTATCACTATAAAGATTCTTGGGAAATAGATTTTCTTCAAGATCCCTGACTTGGAAACAAGGGAATTGACTCCCATTGAAGTTCCTTCCGCAAAGAAATTCCAAAGCATAATACCCAAAAGCAAGTAAAGCTGATAATTGGGAATGTCCCATTTCATAAAAACAGTGAAAACCATCCATAAAACCAGGAATAAAAACAAGGGTTTTAGCAAGCTCCAGAAATATCCCAAGATAGAACCATAATACCTCAACTTAAAATCGGTCTTGGCAATCTCCCAAATCAGTTCAACATAATTTGAATCAATCTTTTTCATAGCTCTTAGTAACTTTCTTAAAAAAATCTAAAGTTTTTCTCGCACTATTTTCCCAACTAAACAAGTTTGACCTTTCCAAACCCTTCTTTGCTAAATCTTCTTTTAAATTATTGTTAGCCAAAATACTATAAATGGAATTTGCCCACTGTTCAACAGAATTTGGATCACATAATACACCGGCATCCCCCACAACTTCGGGCAAACTGGAGGTATTAGACACAACCACGGGACATCTCAAGCTCATAGCTTCCAATACAGGTAAGCCAAAGCCTTCATATAAACTAGGGTAGGCAAGGACTCCCGCATTATAATAAAAATAAGATAATTCTCTTGTATCAACGTAATCCATCTTCAAGATACTGCTTTTAAAATCGGATGCTTCAATTTTTTGCAAAATCTTTTTATATTTCCATCCTCCATTGCCTACTAAAACCAATTTATGGGGTATATCCTTATTCTTCTTTAAATAATTGAAAACCTCTATTAGTAGCTCTAGGTTCTTTCTGGGCTCTAGTGTGCCAACATAGAGAATATAAGGAAAAATATTTTTATATTTAGCGTGGAATTTTTTATTATTGGCTGGATTTAAATCTTTTAAATTAAACCTGCTAGCTAAATAAGTTACTTCTATGGGCACACTTGGCTGATAAAGCCTTTCAACATCTTTCTTTGTACATTCAGAGATAGCCAGGAATCCATCACTTCTTTCAAAAAGCCTGGGGAAAAATAAAGTTTGCAAAAACCACCCGTAAAAAACATGGAATTTTTTAAAAAGCACCGGTGTCAGATCATAGATAGTGACAATTTTTTTGGCTTTAAGGTTCCTTATAACCCAGGGGGCAAGATGTTCCAATTCAAGAACAATATCCGGGGACAACTTTCTAATTAATTTTGGTAATTGAAAAAATTTTCGACAGGTCGCCATACCTAAAATCTTGGATTGAGGTAAAATTATTTCATTTAAACCCTTAAAAAAATTATTTTCTCTCAAGTGTACAAACCAATATTCATTCTCTCGGTCAATCTTTAAAAGATTCTTGATTAAACTGTACGCATACACGTAAACACCCGCGTATTGCCTATCAATCGCATCAGCCAAAATAAGAATCCTCATAGAATAGATTTATAAACATCCAAGTATTTTTCTATGCAATCATCCCATTCAAACCTTCTTGTGGGAATTATCTCCCACTTCCGATGAAAAAGTTTCGTGACTCCTTTTACAAGAGAGCTCTCGTCCCCAGACCTGATCCATACTACTTTTCCACTGACAACTTCAGGTAAAGATCCTGTTTTACTAGCAACCAAAGGAACTCGCAAGGAACACGCTTCTGCCGCTGTAAATCCAAAACCCTCCATTAAAGATGGGACAACTACGCAATCAGCTATTTTTAAATATTCGGGGAGTTTTTCTCGCGGAACAGGGTCGTAAATGATTAATCGCTGGCGGTTTGTAGTTGATAACTGGCTTATTAATTTCAACATCCATTTATACTGCTTATTGGGAGTATGGGAAAGGATTAATAAAAATTTAGAATTAGGAATTTTTTGAGAAATTTTTGGAGTAGCTTTAATTAAATATTCCAAACCTTTAGCCCAACCAGGTCGACCGAAATAAAGATAAATGAAATCAGAACTTTTAAACTCAAATTTTTTTCTAGATTTATTACGATCATACTTGTCTTTATTAAAAAGATCGTAGTCAATGCCTGGATAAATAACTTTGATTTTTTTTGCTTTAATACCGGATACCAAAAGACACTTCGCGGTATACCGAGAATCGGCTATATACTCGTCAAAAGGAAGACTAATTACAAACCATTCAAATATTCTGTGCAGCAAGGTAAATCCTGGAACTTTCTTCCAAAATTCACTCCAATATTCATGCACTGTGATAATACAAGGTTTCTTGCTTAATTTTGCCACAATCCAGGCTGGTAGTGCCGCATTGTAAGTAGTAGTTTGAATTAAATCAACCTCCCGGGCCAGTTTCCAGCCCTGCCACCAAGCTAAAAAAGTAAACAAGTACCTATTCCCGCAATTTAGGCGAATTATCTTTACTCCTCCAATTATCTCTTCTTTTTGGTAACCACTCAAACGGGTGGTTAAAACAGTTATTTCATTACCTTTTTCAACAAGTTTTTCGGCCAGATTTTTAAAAAGCACCTCTGCTCCACCAATGTGCGGATAATACAATTCTATTATAAATAGAATCTTCATAAAGATCACTTAATTATCTTTTCTTTTCAAAATCTCTCAAGGCCAACTTGCGAGCTATCTCCGTCAACTTTTTTTCCAAATCTTCTAGTTTGATAATCAACTTAAACACCACGTAAAACAAAACCACTAACGCGAAAATAATCACCGCGTTGACACCGCTTTTAATACCCGTGTAGCCCGGTACCAGATCAACCACTTGAGGATAAGCCACTACAATTCCTGTTCCCCCCCAGACCAACACCCACACTACCAGTTCCCGCAGGGTTTTTTTATGGCGCAAGAAATGACTAATGGCCTTAAAAATCATTAAAGCCGCGAAGAGGAGAATAAAAATGCGATACAGGGGCATAGGGAAGTGATAAAGTGATAGAGTTATAAAGTGATATAGAATAGATTTTAAATCGCACACCAGAAACTTTGGCTATGCTAAATTTTCAAGACTTTACCTTAGTAAAAATTTTTTGCACTACTTGTAAAAGTGAATCCGCTTCTTTCTTGGTAAATTCAATTCCTCCTTCATAAAGATCCTGGTTTCTTTGCCGGCGCACTCGATTAAGATAGTCTATTTCATCCTTCAGCTCCAAGATTTCCGCGATAAACTCCAAGATTTTAAAATGATGCCCCATCACACTCCGTACTTTCAACTTCTGTTTAGCTAGGAGATAGACACCCAATTTAATCACCGCGTCATAAGCAAAACGGTAAATAATACTGGGATTATTATCGTGCTCTGCGATCTTTAAATCATTTCTGGCATTCAATAAAAATTTTTCCAACTGTTGCTTGGTATATTGAAATTCTTGAAAAAAATCATTGTCTACTTTCATATTTCAATCTTGTTTTTAAGTATGTTGCTCAAAAATTGGTCTCGCTTTTTTTGTCTAGTCTGGAATTCTTTTGTGTCCATTTCTACCGCATTAATTTCTCGGCCATATTTTTTTTCTAGTTTTGACAGCTCGCCTGAAAGAGTTAACGCATCAAAATCCCCTACGCATAACAAATCAATATCGCTCTTTTGGTCAAAATGATCAGTTAAATATGAACCAAAAATATAAATCGTCTCAACACTAACTATTTTCTTTTTAACCTCCTTTAGGTCAAGCTCAAGTCCGTAATTTTTGCGCACCAAGTTTTTAAGTTCCTGAAAAAATGGGTACCGGAGATTTAAATAATAGTATTTCTGCAAGCCTTTTTGTTCTGACAAAAAAATCTCTTTTTTGGTTAACTCTTTCATTTTTTTGGAGGTATTACTAGGGTCTAAGCCCAGCCGAGTGGCAATTTGACGCAAATATAATTTTTCTTCTTCGTTTATGAAGAAATAACTTAAAATTGCCTCCTCTACTTTTGAACGAATCTCTAGAACCATGTGGCAGAAATTATTGTGGTAAAATTTTACCACAAGTGTGGTAAAAACATACCCTAAAATTTATTTTGTTTACCTCATCAAAGAACGCACAAAGAGTTTAAAAAAAGTTTCCACGCCCACGCTGAAATTTTGACCCTTCGCTTTGGTGTAATCAGAATAATACACCGCGATGGGAATTTCTCGGTATTTTAACCCATGGTAGCGAATTTCGCGCACGATCTCTGAACAAAACTCAAAACCATTGGTCTGAATCTCAATCTGTTCCGCCGCGTAGCGGCTAAAAACTTTAAAACCCGATTGACTGTCCGAGAGATAAATGCCCGACAAAAACCAGGTAATCAAACTGCCCAGGCGATTAAACCAAACCCGCAGAAAGGGAATTTTGCGAAGCTGTTTTTTATCCAAAAACCGCGAACCGATGATTACGTCCATTCCACTCTTTTCTAACTCTTCAACTAACCTGATCACGTCTTCTGGGTGATGCTGACCATCAGCGTCCAGTGTCACAAGCACTTCTGCCCCCTTGAGTAGGGCCGCTTGGATACCTGTGTAAGTGGCCGCACCCGGACCACGATTGACTAAATGATGCAGAACCAAAGCTCCTTCTTGCTCCGCCACAAAAGCCGTTTTATCTTCACTACAGTCGTCTACCACCAGAATATTTTTAAAACCTTGCGATTTCAAGCCACGGATCACCCCGCCCACGCGACGTTCCTCATTAAAGGCCGGTATTACAATAAAAACATTTTTCATAATAATATTTTGAACTTTGCACTTTGAACTTTGCACTTTTAACTTTGCACTTTTAACTTTGCACTTTTACAATGCGGTGGCCAAAGTATAACCTCTAGCCTTCCTCCGTCAATTATGAAACGCTTTTTACAATACGCCTTCACGGTTTCTTGGATTCTCTTTGTTATCGGAGCTTATTTCCTGGAGCCCAACCGCGAATTCACCCAAAACCATTCCTTCAAACAAGAGATTTTTAATAGTGGTATTTTTACCGCCACTAGCGACTGTTTCAGCAGCTCCACAAAACAAACGCCCGATCAGGCGCTCAAATTAAGAGAAAGTCACGCTTATTATTGCGCCGCCCTGGCGCATAGTGTGGAACATTTTACCAACCAGTTTGGTGAAACTAAAACCAAGCTCAAGCCCATCTGGACGTATCCAATTAGCTTAATCCTATTAGCTGGCCTTATCTCTTTATTTCTGCGTAAAAAACAAAAAACAAATCCCCCCCAAGCCCCCCTTGTTAAGGGGGGGAGAAAAGAAAGTTTCTTCTCTTTAACCCTTACACCTTTTCGAGTCTATCTGCTTTTAATTGGTCTAATCCTATTTTTGGGCAGTTGCTATTTTTATTATTTCAATCCCCTGGTTTTCAACGGCAATCTGGAGTTTGATGTTTTGCGACTTTATCAGAAATCACCCAACGCCCAATCAGTGGGAATCTTAATTTTTCTCAAGGGTCTGATCTTGAATCTGGCTTTCATCTCAACCGCGTTATTGGTTGTGGTGACAACTATCTACGCGATAGGAGAAAGGGTTTTGGGCATTGTTTTAAACAAAATCTCCCCTAACCCCTCTTTATCAAGAGGGGAATCTCCCGTTTTTGCCCCCCTGATAAGGGGGACTCGCCATGCACCGTCTGGTGCTGCGGTTGGGGGGTTTACTCTCTGGAATTTTAGTTTGGCTTCCGCTCTAGGAATAGGAGTTTTAATTCTTCTGCTTTATTTCACCACCTGGTTTGGACAACTCAAAACACCCGTGGTTTGGGGTGAATTTATCGTGCTGTTAGCGTTAAGCTACAAGCAAGTATGGTTTTTTCTACGTAGTTTTTTCACTCAAAAATTCGATTTTAATTTTAAATTATTTTCTTTCAAAAGTGCCGCTCTTTTTGTACTGGGAACTTTTTTAGCGCTCAATATTCTGGAACTCATTCGCCCCATCCCGATCGGCTGGGATGACATGGGGGTTTATCTGAACTGGCCCCGTTTAATGAGTCAGTCTCATGAACTCATCCCCGGCAATGGCCTGTACGGCTGGAGTTTAATTATGTCACTAGGGTTCACGCTTTTTAATAGCGCTACTGTAGGACTTTTGCTCTCTTGGCTAGGTGGATTTTTTAGCCTGATCGTTCTTTATGTTCTTCTAAAAAAAGCTGTCTCGGAATATTCCGTCCTGCCCATCATACTCATTACGCTCTTTTATTCTTTACCGGCTGTGTTTTTTCAATCCGCCAAAGATCTCAAGGTGGATTTGGGTCTTTTCTTTCTGATTTCCTCGGCCTTGTTGGTTTTTCTTGAATGGGTCCAGACTAAAAAACTTGTTTGGCTCGCTCTCTGTGGTTTTATTTTGGGCACTGCTTTCACGGTCAAATTAACCGCCACCTTAGCTATTCTGGCTATCTTGGTCATCTTAATTAACCAGCTTTTCAAAAAAACAGGTGTCATTACCGCCCTGCTGATGTTCTGTGTCATCTTGCTAAATAAGGCTGATTTAATCGCGCCTTATTCTAATTTTACATTTTTTTCTGCTTTGCCCCACTGGCTAGTTTACCCCTTCCTTGTTTTGATCATCTTAAGCGCTCTCTTCTTAATAATCAGGTACAAGCGAGAGTTTTTAATCAAAGTGAAATTGCTACTTGTTTTTCTTCTGTTTATTTTAATCCCCTGTCTGCCTTGGGGAATCAGACACTATCTTGAAGTTAAGTCCTTTAATCCGGCCACTCTGATCAATGGCACGTTTCATGCCCCCGGCCTAAATCTAGAACAAGCTAAAAACAACTTTCAAGCAGAAACAGGATCTAACGATACCGCGTTTCCTCAGTCCAAAGATGTTCCCAGTCTTACCGCGCCCCTCACGGAAAAAATTATTCCCAGCGCGCCTCAGGCCATCGGCAACGCTTTTCGCGAAGAAATGGGGCGTTATTTTGGCTACGAAAAAGGGATTCTCGCTTATCTGCTTTTATCTTGGAAGATTACCATGAACACCACCACTTACGGTTTTTATGTGGATATCGGCTTTGTTTTTTTAGCGCTTTTGGTGGGACTTTTGATATTTATCAAACCACGTCCACTCTCCTTGGAATGGAAAATTGTCATTGGATTTACGGTAATTTATTGGATCGGTTGGACCTTTTTAGCTAATGGCGTGATTTGGTATGGTTTACCTGGTTTTGCAGGAATTCTTTTAATTCTTCGAAAGTTGCTGGAGGAAACTTTCAGTCACCATCGGTCCATTTTTAACTTAGCCCTCGGCATGATTTTACTTTGGTTCGTTTTAACTTTTTTCGTGCGCTTTTACGCCTACTACAATCCTTATGCTTTGCTTTATACCGGACGATTAATCTCTTCCACGGAATTTATTGAGAGCAATCTCCCTACTTACCCTCAAATCTATAGCTACATCAATAGCACTCCGGCTACGCCCGAAAATCCCAACTATGTTTACCGCATTGGCACTTTTATTACTTACTTTATTGAAGATAATCTCAACCGCGTTATTAATGATGCCCAGCTGGACCAATTCACTTACCTTTATTCCGAACATAATCAAAATCTGACCAACCAACGTCTCAAATATTCCGGTGTCAGGTTTCTGGTGGTGGACCTGAACACCGCCACGATTGATCAAACTCCCGATAAAACCCTCACGCAAAAATTCCACAACCTGCTGGAATATCTCAACGCCAATCCCGGATTGAATGTGATTGTGAATAATCAAAAACTAGGGATTCTCTTCGCGGAAATAAAGTAGTTGGTCGGTTAGCGGTTAAACAGTTCGTCGGTTTTAGCTAGTCGCTGGCAAAACAAAAAATGGAATTACTTATTTTTGTCTTTTGTCTTTTGTCTTTTCCTTTTGTACTTTGTCTTTTGTACTTTGTACTTTCTTCGCCACTCCGTCACTCTATAACTCCATCACTCTATCACTCCCGCATTTTCTAGTGCTTTCTTCAACGCCTCTAGTGGCATCTCGGCATGCTGTTTTTTGTCTTCCGGCAAACCTCCCAGAAAATCCAAAATCATCTGTGGCGTTATTTGTAGCGCTTCCTTAACGCTTTTGTCTTGAGCCAATTCTGTCAAAGCGGAACTCACCACGATCGCGCTCACGCAACCCAATGCTTGGAATTTAATTATTTTAATTCGTTCGTTTTCAACTTTTACGGCAATCCGCACCAAATCATCGCAACCCGGCACCCCCGCTTGCCCCACACCATCAGGGTTTTCTAACTGACCTGTGTTGCGGGGGTGTTTTAAATGCTCCAAAACTATCGCCGAGTAAGCCATACTTTAAAGTCTTAAAGAACGCAATTCCTCCACAATCAGCTTAATTTTTTCTGCCGCGTACCTTACTTCCTCTTCGGTATTATCTTTGCCTAGGGTAACCCGCAGACTGCTTTTGCAACTTTTTTCATCCAATCCCAATGCCAAAAGCACGTGGGAAAGTTTAGTGCTAGAGGCGCTGCAAGCCGAACCGGTGGAAACGGCAATGCCTTCCAGATCCAGTCTGACCAAAAGCGCTTCGCCATTTACTTCCGTAAAAATTAAATTTAGATTGTTGGGCAAACGTTTTTCTAAGTCGCCATTGACACGCACGTCCGGAATCTTCCGCAATAAATCCCAAAGCAGATCGCGCTTCTCGCGCACCGCGCGCGTATTTTTTTCTCTCTCTTGTTCAATGAGTTCCACCGCTTTGCCCATTCCCACAATCCCCGGCACATTATGTGTACCGGAACGCAGACCGTTTTCCTGCCCTCCTCCGGATAAAATTGGCCGTAGCACAGTCTCCTTGCGCAGATATAAACAACCAACTCCCTTAGGACCGTAAAATTTATGCGCGGAGAGAGTAAGCGCGTCTACTTGCAGCTGATTAACCTCGCACTTTTCGTAACCAAAAGCTTGTACCGCGTCAGAGTGGAAAAAGATTTTCTTTTGACGACAAAACTGTCCGATTTCAGCGATAGGCTGAAGCGTGCCAATCTCATTGTTGGCAAACATCACGGAAACCAGAAGCGTGTCGGGACGAATACGCTTTTCAATTTCATGTGGATTAATCACACCACTTGAGTCTGGTTGAATTAAATCAACCTCAAAACCCTCTTGCTGTAGATCTTCACAGCTGTTTAAAACACAATGGTGCTCCAAAGCTGTAGTAATCAAATGCTTGCCTTCTTTTTGATGCGCGCGCGCGTAACCCTTGATCGCTAGATTATTGGCCTCGGTTGCTCCACTTGTGAAATAAATCTCACCGGCAGAACAACCTAGCGCCTCCGCGATGGTCTGACGCGCTTGGTCAACCGCCCAAAGCGCCTTTTGTCCAAACTGATGTATAGAGGAAGGATTACCAAATTCGGTTTGAAAATAAGGCAACATCACTTCTAATACTCGCTTATTCACAGGAGTGGTCGCCGCGTGATCCAGATAAACTTGCATAAAAATAAGGTTCTTAAAAGTTAAATTAACAAAAAAAATAATAGACTCCCTTATTCCCAATGCAACACTTGAATCTAGGGTCATTAACCTGCTATACTTAACAGATTACTCAAGCACCCGTTCTTTTAAAACCATCAGTGATTTTCCCCCTGCTTTTAAAAAAACAAAATCAAAACAAATTTACCCAAAACCAATTTCTCCCAAAATCAAAACAAAAGCCCGGGGCGGAGAAATCAATCTTTTTCTCCACCCCAAAAGCAGGGAGATGTAGGCACAATTAATTTATTTACATTGCGCCTACAATTCACTCCAGCGTATCGTTGAGGCCTGCCTGTACACCCACTTTCTCTTATATATTTTTATAGAGAAACGGTACAAACGTACACAGGCCTCTTAATTAAGTTAAAAATTAAAAGTGCAAAATTAAAAATTACTTTTAACAAACACCTCCCACCCAACTTTGAACTTTTCACTTTGAACTTTTCACT
>CAZPDC010000005.1:6543-9817 GCA_964585215.1 uncultured Candidatus Peribacteria bacterium | reverse complement strand
ACTTTGAACTTTTCACTTTGAACTTTTCACTATAGCACCCCCATCCGGTACATCACTTCCCGATCCACGAATTCTTTGTCGCGACCGTATTTTAAGCGTGCTAGTTGCTTGTAAGCTTCCGCGGCTTCCAGGTCGGGCTTTTCCGCTAACTCCCAGATCTTTTGCGTTTCCACGCTAAAAGGTTGGGTAATCAACCCATCCACGCTAACTTTCGCGCAACTGTGAAAGTTCTCCAGATTAATCAAATCTTGATCGGAAAAAATCGGCGCCATTTCTTTGGACATATATTCCGCGTCCTGCGCGCCAATTTTAAAACAAAGCATATTACCCACGTTGCCAAACACCGCGTTTTTGACCCGTTCATTAGTGGAACGTCCCAAGCCACCCTGATCAATCAGTTGCCCAATATATTGATGTCCAATTACAAGTCCCAACCTATATTTGCGCGCCTCGGAAAGGATACTTTCAAAACTGTCCGTAACAAAATTTTGAAACTCATCCACGTACAAAAAGAAATCATGGCGCTTTTCCTGCGCTTTCTTCTGTCGGCGCATCGCTCCCACTTGAATCTTGTTCACCAACATCATCCCCAAAAGATCAGAGTTGATGTCTCCAATCAACCCCTTGGAAAGTTTCGCGATTAAAATTTTACCTTCGTCCATAATCTCGTCAAAGCGGAAGCCCGATTTGGCTTGTCCTACAATATTGCGCATCATGGTGTTGGTATAGAATTGTCCAAATTTAGCCGCGAAATAGGGAATCATTTCTTGTTTTTCTCGCGTGCCCGTCTGGGCCATCTGCTTGCTCCAAAAAGCCTTAACTACAGGATTGCTTACTTTGGCCACTTTGTACTGCTGAAAAACTTCGTCCGTGAAAAGGTTCACAATATCCGTAATCGCTCCTCCTTCCGAATCACTCATCAAAGTTAAACAACCATTGCGGAAATAATCTTGAATGCGCGGACCAAAAATTTCTTCGCCAAACAATTTAACCATCATATTCATCGCTTCTAGGGCAATAAACTCTTTCTCCTCATCTGTATCACCTTCCAGCATATTTAACCCAATCGGCCGTTCTAAATCGGAAGGATCAAAGAAAACCACATCGTCCGCGCGCTCTCGGGGGACCCAACCCAAAACAGCTTCTGCTAAATCGCCGTGCGGATCCACCACGCAACAACCCTTGCCGGATTCCAGGTCTTGCTTCACTAAAAATTCCAAAAGCTGCGATTTGCCTGTGCCTGTTTGGCCAATGATATATAAATGACGGAAGCGATCTTTGGTTTTAATGCGAACATCTTGCGTCACCCCGCGATAACGGTTGTAACCAATTAAAATTCCTTCCTCTGGCAAGTTGGCGGGAGCGGGAGCCACCTTGGACATTTGCCATTTCAGATTGGCTTGGCGGTTAAAACGAATACTGGGAAAGTGGTATAAGCTCGCTAATTCTTCCGTACCCAGCAACATTATTTTACCTGTTCGCCAACCTTTTTTAAAATAACGGTAAATAAAATTAATGATCAGCTTACGATTGGAGTGTTTTTCGGAAAACGTGAAATTGTTTAAGTCCGGTGAACCAAATTGGGCGAAAGCTCCTTTGATGTTGCGCAACTGATTACGCGCCTCTTCTTTGGAACGCGCGGAAACAACCAAGCGCATCACCACGTAAAAACCGCGTTTCCCCGACTTTGATTCCAGTAGTTTCAGGTCTTCTTCGTTTAGGGTTGGCACTTTGGGTTCACTAGAAACAGACTTTTGCTCCGCTTCTTTACCGTGCAATAAGTCGGATAAAAAACCTAACACGCTGGATTTAAGATTTTTCTTCTCGGTTTTACCACTGCGCAAGTTGGCTACCAGTTTTTTCACTTTCTTTTGCCAGCCGTCTTTCGCCGGACGCAATAAAAACTGAATCGCCACCCCTTCTTCCAAGCTTAACTTACTCAACGAATTGGAAAGATTGTTTAAAGGATCACTTTCCAGCTTCTGATAAGTTTTGATTGAAAAAGTAGCCGACTTAACCAAATTGCCATAACAAGAAACTTGACGCGTACCGTTCGTAAAAATATTGTAATCCTCCACTTCTTCCACATTGGCGTCCGGATAAAAACCGGTGACCTGTTTTTCTACCAATGTTTTTAGGCGACGCGGAACCACCAAGTAAAAATAAAGTTCCCCTTTCAAAACCACGTATTCCAAACTCAAATAATCTTGGCCGGTTAAAAAGTTCCAGCGTTTTTTGGAAGAAACGCTGTACAAACTGGAATACAGATGTTCCATTACCGAAATCACCTCGCGAAAACCCTGTCCTTGCACCGTGGTTTCTTTTTTTTCATCTTGTTCGGATTCTTTTTTGGGCAACATAATCCGCAGAAAAACCATCTCCAGAGACCGCTTTAAGTCTTTACTCTTTCTGTAACGCACCCCCAATAGCACCAGTAATACAACTACTGCTATTAGATAGGGCAAATTTGTAATTACGAAGTTATACATCTTTAGGACTTAGAACACAAAAACTAAGCATTAATTATCAAAGTTCAATTCTCAATTATCAATGAATTTTCAATTTAAAAATTAATAATTGATAATTTTTTGAAAATTGATTTTTGAAAATTGAATATTTATTAACCATACTATCTTATCTCACGATTTAGCTTTCCCAACCTTTAATCTATTTTTAACCAAGAATCCACCTTTTATCTATTTTATCATACAAAAAGCCTTCTTTAAAGAAAGACAGATTATCGAAAAATAATATTGACAAAAATCAACCAGCCGCTAAAATGTCTTTACACTTCAAGAAGTGGGTTCCGCGGACAACTGGCAAAGGATGTATCTGGGAAAACATCCTAAAAACCTTCGTTTTCTTGGGTATATCCAGTCCCTTTGCCGGCGGAACTGACCGCTTGAGGTCACAATTTTGATAGGAGGATGCTAGGCATCCTTTTATTATTCTCATTCTTTGACAGCAAAGGGGGGGCAACCACAAACAATAACAAAGGAGTTTCTAGTATGGCAAATACTGAAATTAAGTTATCCGCAGAATGTTCATGCGAATTTGATTCGTGTGAATGCAAGAGAAGGCAGAAAGATTATTGCTATGACTGTACTGGGTGTGAAAAAATTCCAGGCAATCATTATGGGCTTTTGAAAAAAACAAAAAAAAGGCCAGCTTTGGTTGGATCGCCACCTGCAACTATAAAAAAACATGGTGGCAGTGCCCTCTTTAGATAAATAGTTTTCTCCCCCTTGCTGTCATTTTCTTTCACCAACCAACC
>CAZPDC010000005.1:0-6443 GCA_964585215.1 uncultured Candidatus Peribacteria bacterium | reverse complement strand
TTGTCAATTGTTTACCTTCTATCTTTTCTTCACGATTCGATCAATCAAGCCATAGCTCAAGGCTTCCTCCGCCAACATCCACTTATCTCTTTCAAAATCCTTCATTACTTTCGCTTTGGTTTGTTTGGCATGTTTGGCGATAATTTCCGCTAAGCGCTCTTTGGTCTGCACGATGTGTGCCGCCTGAATCGCGATATCTGTAGCCTGTCCGCCACCACCGGATGACCAGGGCTGGTGGATTAAGATTTCCGAATTAGGCAAAGCAAAGCGCTTGCCTTTCGTGCCACCCGCCAAAATCACGGAAGCCATAGAAGCCGCGAGCCCCACGCAAGTGGTGGATACATCGCACTTCAAATATTGCATCGTGTCGTAAATTGCTAAACCAATGACTACCCCGCCACCCGGCGAGTTGACATACATCACAATGTCTTTTTTGGGGTCTTCTTTTTCTAGAAATAATAATTGCGCAATCACGCTATTGGCTAGATCATCATCAATTTCTCCCCCCAAAAAGACAATGCGGTCTTTTAAGAGCCGCGAATAAATATCATACGCGCGTTCCCCCATTTGGGTTTTTTCAATTACGGTAGGGATTAGGTAAGACATAGGATTAGTTAAAAATTCAAAGTGCAAAGTTTAAAATTAAAGCACTTTAATTGTACCATTTAATCTCGTCATTCCTCAATCACCCCCTCTTTACACTAACCTTAATTCAAGGCTAACTAACTTTCCCATCCGCGTACATCTGCGTGCAATCCGCATGATCCGCGTCCCTAGATTTCGATAATTACTGGTAGCACAATCGGTTCTTTGTCTAGTTTTTTACGGATCACTTTTTGCATCGTACTACGAATCTCATGGATGATTTCTTTCTGTGGCCGCTGGCCATTTTTGGTGACTACTTCTTCATAAATCCGCTTGGCCTCCTGGCTGAAAATCCGCGGCAAGCTTTGCGATTCTTCTTGATAAATAAAACCTTTGGAAAAAAGTTTAGGCGCGCCAAGCAACTTACGGTTAGTTTTATTAATCTTGTACACCAACACCACAATCCCTTCTTCCGCCATAATCTGCCTCTCTCTCAAAACCCAACTGCCCTCATCGCTGATCCGTGTACCCTCTACGACCTGGCGACCAATTTTAACCGCTTCTTTGTGTAAATACGCTTGCTTTTGTCTAAATTCCAACGCGTCCCCATCATTTAACATAAAAATGTGTTGTTCCGGGAAACCCCCTTTTTCCGCCAGTTCCGCGTGCAGGTTTCTAAAATAGAATTCACCATGGTAGGGTAAAAAATAACGAGGCTGTAGAAATTTTAATAAAAGTAGCTTGTCCTCCTGACAACCATGTCCGGAAGTGTGTACCGCCAAAATATTGTTTTGTACTATGTGCGCGCCCATTTTGCCCAGACTATTCACGCTTCTTTGCACGGAAAGCTCATTGCCTGGAATAATAGAAGAGGAAAGCACCACCGTGTCTCCCTTTTTAATCTTTACGTCCAAATGCGTCCCCGCCGCGATACGAGTTAGCGCCGCGTAGTCTTCGCCCTGACTGCCTGTAGCTAAAATCAAAATCTCTTCATCTTGGTAATGATCAACGGATTTGATATTTACCAAAAGATCTTTCGGCAGTTTCAGATAACCCAGCTTTTGTGTAATTTTAAAATTCTGAATCAGACTGCGACCGGTCAAAAAAATCTTACGGTGGTGCGCCTGGGCCGCGTCCACAATCTGTTGAAAACGGTTCATATTGCTAGCAAAAGCCGCTACAATTAAACGTTTCTTGGCCTTCGCGAAAATCTCCTGAAAAGTATGGTTAATCACTCTCTCCGAGACGGAACGACCGGGGATTTCACTATTTAAACTATCGGAAACGAGGAGAGCCACTCCTCTTTTTTGTAATTTTAAAAGTACTTCTTTGTCGGCAGGAGCTTCTTTTTCGGGAGTCTCGTCAAATTTGAAATCTCCACTGAAATAAACCACTCCTTCCGGAGTATCTATCGCGATAGAGGCTGTGTCGGGAATGCTATGATTGGTGTGAATGTACAGAACCTTCAAATTGCCCACACTAAAACTTTTGCCTTTCTCCGCTAAAATCAAGTTGGCTTCTTGGTCCAACTTAAACTCCTTAAGCCGTTGCAAGATTAACTCGCGAGCAAAAGCCGTACTGTAAACAGGCGGGTTGTCTAATTCTTTGAGAAAATGCGGTAAGGCGCCATAGTGGTCCAGGTGACCATGCGTGATTAAAATACCTTTCAGTTTTGCTTTATGTTCCTTGAGATAACTAATATCCGGAATCATATAATCCACTCCCAACATATCTTCTTCCGGAAAACCAAGACCCGCGTCAATCACCAATATCTCGTGAGGCGTTTCCAACATCATCATATTTAAGGCTCCTGTGTGATCACAACCACCGAGAGGCACCACGCGCAAATTAAAATCAGCCGGTTTGGTAACTTGTGTTTTATCGACAGATGGAAATTTTGTCACATCAAAATTTGGCCTTTTTGTCTGCGGATGAGTCACGTGACCATGCAAGGACAGATTAACACCATGTTTTACGGGTAAATTTCGCGTTACTGGTTTGTTCACTGCGGGCAGATGACCACTTGTAGTGTGTGGCAAATGAGGATTCCCGGGCCCGGTTGCAACCTTACGTAGTTTATTGTTTCTTTTGTCGTACCACCTTCTTTTAGAAAAAGGCTTCTTCTGAAATTGCTCCGATTTTTTCAAAGGAGTTTCTTCTTTTAATTTAGTTTGGGTAAAAACTTGTTTCAAAGCTGACGGATTTTCTTCGCCTTTTAAAACTTTTTTCAACCATTTTTCAATTTCCATGAATTTATTAGTTAATTAGTTAATTGGTGTATTGGTATATTGGTGTACTAGTTAATTAGTACATTAGTAGATTGGTTAATTGATTCCTTGTTTCAGTCATCCTTCGCTTAAGCTACGGAGGATGAAGGCACTAAGGAATTCTTCAGCCGCTTTACTCCTTCAATATTCTCTTATTGCTCTTCATGTTCTCGTGTTCTTTTGTTTTATTGTTTTATTGTTCTCGTGTTCTGTTGACCCCAAAAACTCCCTTGCTTGCCAAGGTCATTATAAAACAGCACGATTTTTTACTAGTTCTACTTCCTTGCACTGATTTGTTCTGATTTTCTAAAACAAAAATGATTCAAAAACTCAATTCTTAACTGATTATATCCTACTCTCCTCCTTTTTGCAAATATTTCCCAAAATACGGTATAATTAGAGCTAGAAACGGACTATGTCAAAATGGCTTCGGTATCTGTTAATTTTGGCCATCACCTTACTAGGTACAGCGGAGGTGTATTGGTTTACTAAAACGAGTGATTTAAGCGCCAACCTGCTTTCTGCCTCCTCTGTGCGCAATCTGCAATCCCTTTCTCGTGAGTACGCGATTGAAGAAGTGGCGGAACTTTTTCCCGGCCAAGAACTTTCTCCTCTCTCCAACTTTTTTTTACAAACTAACATCTTTAAAAAGGTTTCTACTTCTTTGAGTGAATTTAAAGAAGAGCCAACTTTACAATTTCAAGGTCAATACATACCAAACCGTCTGATTTTTAAAATCGGCAACAAGCCACTAGAAAATGTATTTCTAGCCAAACTGGACGAAGCTGATACAGACCAAATTTTGGAAAAAGCAGCCCAGGAATTTAAGGTCAAAATCAAAGAGCTGGTTTTTGCCGAACCGGATCGGTTAGTGCTTTTTGAGCAACCAACGGTCAGCTCCACTTGTCGGCCTAATTCCAAGAATTTACGTCAACTTGGCATCAAAACCACGCTTAAAAGAGTATTGCGCCAAAGCAATTCTACTCCTCAGCTGGTCAAGGTGGCCGTGATTGATACCGGCTTGGCGCCCAATTCGGAACTACAAAAAATCGTGGCGCTTAATCAATTTGAAAAAAAAGGCCAAACTTACTTAGACGATGATAATAATACTTATATTGATGACATTAATGGTTGGAATTTTCCTGAAAACGACCCTGACGCCACAGACAAGCAAGGCCACGGTACTCATGTAATCGGCATTCTTAAGCGAGTCGTCTCCGCCACCGGGGCTAATTTTAACGCCTTTCCCCTGAAAGCAATTTCGGAGCGTTTTGGCTCCATTAGTGATATCGCCCGCGCTCTCAAATATGCCGCGGATAATGATTTTAAAATTGCCAATTTGAGTTTTGGCATCTATGCGCCAAGTAACCTACTCAAAGAAGCAACCAGCTTCGCCGATCAGCATCAAGTGCTACTCGTAGCCGCCGCGGGCAATAACAATGACACCATTCCCGCTTATCCCGCTTTTTATCCTGAAGTTTTAAGCGTGGCCGCGGTTGACCAAAACAATCAGAAATCGCCCAAATCCAACTATGGGGACTGGGTTAAGCTGGTCGCGCCGGGAGTTAATATTCGTTCCAATCATTTAAATAATTCCTATAAATGTATTTCGGGAACTTCCCAGGCCGCGCCCCATATCACCGCCTTGGCGATTATTCTCAAAAGCTACTTTCCCGCTTTAACCAACACGCAAGTTAGACAGATTTTACTGGACTCCGCCAAACCACTCGCAAACGAACTTGGTGCCGGCATTCCCCAACTAGATCAGGCGATTAAACTGGCTAGACAGATAATGAAAACCAAATAAGCCGATAATTCTCAAGAATAAATACATCAATCCAAGCTAAAACTCGAATATCGAATTCCGAAACTCGAAACAACTTTAAAATTCAAATGTTTAAATTTATGAACTCTGTTTAGAATTTTAGATTTTGATTATTTGAATTTGTTTCGGATTTGGTGCTTCGGATTTCGGATTTTAACTTAGGCAGATTATAGTCGTTAATTTTTATACTCCGCTGCTCCGTCACTCCATCACTCTAATGTGTAACTCTTTCAACTGTTCTTCCGTCACTTCCGAGGGCGAACCCATCAACGGGTCACGCACATCTGTGTTTAAAGGAAAAGCAATCACTTCTTTCAGGCTATATTCTCCCAGTAAAATAGAAATCAGACGGTCTATCCCGGAGGCGATGCCTCCGTGGGGTGGCACGCCGTAACGGAAAGCTTCAAGTAAATGCGCGAACTGCTGTTTCTGTTTTTTTGTGAAACCGATTAAATCAAAAATCTTTTCTTGAATTTCGGGTTGGTGAATTCGCACACTCCCTCCTCCTACCTCAAAACCATTCAAAACTAGATCATGCTGATACGAACGCACTTTGCCCGGATCTTTGTCTAAGAGTGGCAGGTCTTCTTCTTTGGGCGCGGTGAACATATGGTGCGAAGGCGCCCATTTTTCTCCCGCGTAGTGAAAAAAATCTTCCTTGGTTTGCGGCATAAAAAGTGGGAAATTCACCACCCAAGCGAAGGCTAGTTCATTTTTATCCTCTTTGTTTTTGCGCAAATCGGGTTTATCGGAATGGTACTTTTGCATTACTTCTTGATAATCCAACCGTGGCCAGGGCTCAAAGGTAAATCTTTTTTCCGGAAAAAGTTTTTTCACCATTTCTGTGAACATTTTTTCCACCAAATTTAAAATATCATCTTGAGTGATAAAGGACATTTCCAGATCCAACTGGTAAAACTCGCCCGGACTGCGGTCGGCCCGCGCGTCCTCATCGCGAAAACAAGGCGCGATTTGGTAATAACGATCCATCCCCGCCACCATTAAAAGTTGCTTGTACTGCTGGGGTGACTGCGGCAGGGCGAAAAATTTGCCGGGGTGCACTCGCGAAGGCACAAGGTAATCGCGCGCTCCTTCCGGGGTGGATTTAGTCAAAATCGGGGTTTGCACTTCAATGAATTTTTCTTTTTCCGTCAGATAATTTCTCAAAAAATGAATCATCTGATGACGCGTTTCCAGATTGTGAGTCATGCGCGCGTGCCGCAAGTCCAGATAACGGTATTTCAAACGCAATTCTTCGTTGGCCTGCCTTTCTTCGCTGTCAATTTCAAAAGGCGGAGTCAGCGCTTCGGACAATACTTCAATTTTTTTGGCTAAAATTTCTACTGTACCTGTCGGCAGATTAGGATTGATTTGTTTTGCGCCACGCTGTTGCACAATACCCTCCACTTTCAAGACCCACTCGGGACGGATTTTTTCTAAAGTTGCTTGCGAGTCCGGATCCAGTTCCGCCGGCACGCCCACGATTTGCGTTATCCCCCAACGGTCACGCAAATCCAAAAAGACAATCTTGCCCAGATTGCGGCGGGCATTCACCCAACCAAACAAAACCACACTTTCACCGATTTTACTCGGCGTCTCTTCACTCAAAGTTCTAAGCATAATCAAGATTAAAAAGCAGGGTTATTTTAGAGAAAAGTCTCTGAAAGAAAAGCCCTCCTTTCTTTTACATAAGAAACATTAAAGACGAAACAAGGATCATACGCTTTTTCCTTTGAGAAAGTTTTGAGCTAAATTATTTAACCTTC
>CAZPDC010000004.1:0-21674 GCA_964585215.1 uncultured Candidatus Peribacteria bacterium | reverse complement strand
AGAAAGAGAAAGCAAGGCAAATAAAAAACGAAAGAGTAAATTCCAATATCCCGAATCACCAGATTTTTTCCTTGAGAAAATCTTGAGGTAAATTAGAGAGGAATTATTTAACCCCTTGGACTTTCCCTGTTCTTGCCCCCCTGACAAGGGGGGATTAAGGGGGGTTTGAGTTCCTAAATATATAGTTTTAATTTATGCAAATCCCCCCAACCCCCTTTATCAAGGGGGCTTCTATTCTAATAGAACAGTATAAAATTCGGATTATTCGGGTCGCTCTATACCACTCCGTCACTTTATCACTTAATCACTTTACAACTTTCTCTTTCTACCTTCTGCTAATTGGCATATACGCCAACTGGACAACGACAAATATCATAAAGAGTTTAAAGCTAACCCAGCACCATGTAAGGTGCTGGGTTGCGCTTTTCTTAACTAAAAATATTTCGCTATACTCATATTTTTAGAGAAAAGACTAATGTGCTTCGGCCCAGTTTTTACCGATACCAACTTCTACGCGCAGAGGAGCTTTGAGAGCTACCACCCCCTCCATTTCTTCTTTAATAATTGTTTTCATTCGTGGAGCTTCGCTTTCTGGACATTCAAATAAAAGTTCATCGTGAATTTGCAGAATCATTCGGGATTTTAATTTTTCTCTGGCCAGCCTGCGGTCTAAATTAATCATCGCGATTTTGATGATGTCCGCGGCCGTACCCTGAATAGGAGCGTTAATCGCTTCCCGCCGTGCCGATTCAAAGATATATTGGTTGGCGCTTTTAAGATCCGGTAAAAAACGTTTACGGCCAAATAAAGTTTCCACGTAACCCTTCTCTTTTGCCCTCTCCACCAGTTCTTCAATAAATTTCTGTACGCCCGCGTATTTTTTGAAATATTCTTCCAGATACCGCTTCGCCTCCGCGCGCGAAATTTTGAGTTGACTGGCGAGACCAAAAAAACTCATACCGTAAATCACGCCAAAGTTAATCACTTTGGCTTGCCTCCGCATCTCGTGAGTAACCGCTGTTTTGGCTACCCCAAAAATCTTTTCAGCCGTGGCGGTATGGACATCTTCTCCTTGAGCAAACGCTTCCAAATAAGTCTCGTCTCGCGAAAAATGCGCGAAAATCCGCAACTCCACCTGGGAATAGTCCGCGGAAATTAGTAGATTATCCGGTTCCACTATAAAAGCTTCACGCAATTTACCTCCCAATTCCGTGCGAATGGGAATATTTTGCAGGTTGGGATTGGAAGAAGAAAGCCGGCCCGTGGCGGTAATGGTTTGATTGAAAGAAGTATGCACGCGGCCTGTTTCGGGATTGACCAGCTGGGGTAAAGCCTCCAAATAGGTGTTTTTTAATTTCAAGAGTCCCCGGTATTCCAAAATCAAAGCGGGCAAAGGATGTTTTTCGGCCAATTGTTGTAAAACCGCTTCATCCGTGGAATAACCCGTTTTCCCTTTTCGGGCTGGTTCCAGTTTTAATTTCTCAAACAAGAGCGCGCGCAACTGCGCGGGAGAGGAAATATTAAAATGCTCTCCGGCCACAGTGTAGATTTGTTTTTCCAATACCGTCAGTTGCTCTTCCACTGTGACACTAATCCTTTTCAATTTCTCGCAATCCACTTTTACCCCAGCCATTTCCATCTTTTGTAAGACGGGCAAAAGCGGCATTTCAATTTCATTAAACACCGTCCAAAGTTCTTTGGCCTTTAACTCTCTAATTAAAACAGTGTACAATTCCAAAACAGTTTCCGCGTCTTCGCAGGAATAGGCGCAAGCTTGCAACTGGTCAACTTCCGCAAAATTAAGTTTGCCGCCATTCGTAAGCGCAAGATAATCCCCTCGCATCGGCCGTCCCAGATAACGCAAAGCGATTTCATTTAAATTGTGTCGCCTAAAAGTGGGATCCAAGAGGTAGGCGGCCAGCATAGAATCAAAAGCGATATTTTTCACGCTTAACATGAAAAAGAGATTAGAAATTGAAAGTTAAATGTTAATTATCAATTTAGCCTAAAATCACAAATCCAAAATTACAAATTCCAAATAAATTCTAAATCTAAATATCAAAATTCAAAACCCATGTTGCAATGTTTTGGATTTTAAATTTTGGTCATTGTAATTTATTTAGGATTTGGTGCTTTGGATTTTGGATTTGTTTAGGAATTGGAAATTCTTAGCACATTTTCATCTGTTCTCCCCTTCTCTCCCCTCTTCCCCCCTTTGCCATTTGCTCTTTGCTATTTGCTATTTGCCCCTTGCCCTTCGCCATTCTCTCATATTCCCTCTCCAGCACCGTTAGATCGTATTTCAGATTTTGTCCAATTTTGGCAATTGCGGCTGATTCTAGAATTGGCCGCAATTCTTCTAAAACCAATGCTTTATCCAAATTATCACCTACTCGATGAGCTAGAGGAAGATAGTAGCCTTCGTCTTTTCTCCAACTTAAGGAAATCCCCACCAATTCCGCCAAGAAGGGATTTTCCGAAGAAGTTTCCGTATCTAAAGAGATAATAGACTGCCTACTTGCCTCTTCAATAACTTTCTGAAACATCTTTTCATCCTGTATTAATCTAAACTGGCTTTCCAACTTAGAATCCGGCGCAACCTTATCCTCTTTTAGAAATGAACGAAACTCCAGTTCCTCAAAAAGTGGTTTCAAGAGAGGCCAATCCGGCTCTTGATATTTTAATTCTCCCAATGGTAAATCCTTAATTTCTGGAATTTCCTGATGGATTGTGGCCAATTCATAACTCAAAAAGGCAAGTTTTTCATTTTCCCTGAGACGTTCCTGTAACTTACCTTTGACTTGATCCACGTTTTCATAAATTTTCTTTAAAGAACCATAAGTATCAATCAGTTGCAACGCAGTCTTGGGGCCCACGCCCGGTACGCCCGGAATATTGTCACTACTGTCTCCCATTAAGCTAATCAAATCAATCACTTTTTCCGGTAAGACTCCCAGTTTTTCTTGCACTTTTTCTTTGGTATACAACACTTTTTTCATAGTGTCTAACATCTTTACTTCCTCATTGACTAATTGCATTAAATCTTTGTCACTTGAAATAACCACCACTTCCAGGTTGTTTTTTAACCCTACGCGCGCTAGTGTCCCGATTACATCATCCGCTTCCACTCCCGCGATTTGAAAAAGAGCGATCTGCATCGCCCGCACAATTTGCTCCACATAAGGACGTTGCACGATTAAATCTTCCGGCATCTTAGCTCGAGTCAGTTTATACTTTTCGTAAGCCACGTGTCGAAAATTTTTGCCCGGCGCGTCAAACACCACCGCCAGATATTCCGGTTGCTCTTCTTTGATTAAAGAAAACAGCATACGCGTAAAACCAAAAATAGCATTCGTGGGAATACCTTTAGAGCTACGGAAATCCTTTACCGCGTAGAACGCGCGGTAAAGCAGGTTATTACCATCAATCAAGTAAAGTTTCGACATGAAGAGCAGTAAGCTACGAAATAAAATGCACCAACCACACTGACAGAATAATCACAAAACAATTGCGCACAAGGGAAGGGTCGCTATAATTCAGTCGTTTTAAAATTTGATTATGCTCAGGAGAACCATTTTGACAGTGGTGCTGAACGCAGTCATGCTGTATGCCATTGAGAAGTTAATTATCTATTTAGGTGGTATCTTTGAGGTAAAAGGTGGTATCTTGGCCTACGTGGTGATTGGCGTGGTGATTGGCGTACTCAATCTAGTTTTGCGCCCCCTCTTGAGGATTTTAGTTTTCCCCTTGGCTCTCTTGATGAGTGGGGTAGTCACCATTCTCATTAATATCGTGATACTTTGGGCTACTGTCTATGTTTTAAATCTACTGCAATGGGAAGGTGTTCAACTGATTATTCAGGGAATCATTACTTACCTCAGCGCCGCCATTATTCTAGGCATTCTTAATTCAATCTTTAATTGGCTTTTTAAACCTAAAAATCTATGAAAATTTTGCCCATTACTCAAGTCATTCTTTCCCTTGCTCTTATCTTCGCCATTCTTTTACAACATCGGGGCGCGGGCCTTTCTTTGACCTTCGGCGGTACTAGCAACAGTTATGCTTCACGGCGCGGGATTGAAAAAATCTTACATTATGCCACAATTGTTTTAGCTGGTTTGTTCACTCTCAATTCCATTCTTTTCCTCGTGATCAGATGAATCTTTTTTACCGTGCCAAGCTTTTTTCCCGTCGGGAAAAAATCCTTTTAGGAGCAATTCTCCTGATTTTTGTATTAGGCTGGCTGGGAGTAGGTTGGCTATTTTATCTAACCAATTCCGAGAAAGTAGCTAGTGGCGGAGGAACCTATTTGGAAGGTATGGTGGGCAAGGTTAATTTAATTAACCCTCTCTTTGCGGATTATAACCCCGTTGATCAGGATCTAGCGTCCTTGATTTTCGCCGGTTTAACCAAATATGACTTAGAGCAAAAAAAAATCGTGCCTGATCTGGCCCATTACGAAGTGGATCAAAAATTAACCACTTATACTTTCACTCTCAAAGATAATTTGAAGTGGCACGATGGAGCGCCTCTCACCACGGATGATATCATTTTCACTTATCAATCTCTCATTCAGAATCCAGATTTTCCTAATGCCTTCTTGAAGGCTAATTTTCGCGAAATTGAAATCAAAAAAATCAATGACAAACAAATCAGTTTCAAGTTAAAAAAACCTTATTATTTTTTCCCTACTCTCACCACGATGGGTCTTTTACCTAAGCACCTCTGGGAAAAAATTCCTTTGGATAAAATCATTTCCGCTTCCTTAAACACTCAGCCCATCGGTTGTGGACCTTACAAGATAAAAGAACCTCTCCAGTTCAATGAAACCACGGGGGTTTATGAAGTTTACCTAGAGGCTTTTAAAGATTACCATGGTCCTGCTCCCAAGATTAAAAACATTGTTTTAAAAATAATCCCTGATGTAAACACCGCTCTCACGCTACGCCATTCCGTGGATGCTTTTAAAAATTTACCTCCGGAATTTATTCCGGAGTTCAGTCAAAACAAACATTTTCAAATCATCCCCTACTCCCTTCCTCAATATATTGCTGTTTTCATCAATACCGAATCGCCTAAACTTCGGGAAGCTAAAACCAGGCTGGCCTTACAACTGGCCACTCCTAAGACAGAAATTCTTAAACAGCTACCTCACAATCAACAAATTGACACTCCTTTTTTGGAACTTAAAAAACAAGAGTGGTCGTATCAATTTGACTTAGAGAAATCTCGAGGCGCGCTCTATGACACAGGTTGGCAGCTACCGAAAAACGATGCGTCAAAAACAGGACAACCTGCTGAATTAAAGCCAGTGGCTTCCCCCGCGTATCGCATCACTGAACCAAACAATGGCGAAGATTTAATCACCACGGAAAACACCTTAATTCTGCGCGGCACTGTTCCTCCTGAAACTCGCGCCATCTTCATTAACGATTACAAACTGACTAAATATAAAGCGAGTAATCCCACTTGGTCTTACATCGCCAGCACTAAATTTAATACTCTTTTAAACGGAGAAAACAATTACAAAATCAGTTACGAGGACAAAGAGGGCAAGCGACAATCTTTAGATCAAATTAAAATTACACTGGCCGGCGCCAGTGTGGGCAGTCAGGTGACTACTGCCAACCAGAATCAAAACAGCACCACTTCTTTTTTGGACAAAGCGGACTATGACTACATCAGATTTAAAGGCACTGAGCCTCTGGTTTTGTCACTTTTAACTGTTAGTAGTCCTCCCGAATATCAGATCATTGCTGAAACGTTTAAAAAATCCTGGCGAGAAATTGGCGTGAAGTTAAATGTTTCAATTTTAGATACAGGGGCTTTTGAACAAAAAATTAAAAATCAGAATTATGACCTTCTACTTTTTGGACAAAGTCTCGGTTACAATTTTGACACCTTCCCTTATTGGCACTCCTCTCAAAGTGATGGCCATGGTTTAAACCTCTCTAATTATAAAAGTTTTCGCGTAGACGCTCTTTTGGAAGAAATTCGCAATCCTTACGGTTTAGTGAACATTTTTACTTCAGAGGCAATTGAGACTTTCCGTCAAGAAAGACTTCAAGAATTAGGGAAACTGTTTCAGGAAAGCGTGCCCGCTATTTTCATCAGCCGTCCTGTTTATTATTTTGTGGTGGATGACCGTTTGAAAAACATTTCCATGGAAAATCTGGTTTTACCCAAAGATCGCTTTTCTAATCTGGATAAGTGGTACATTAAAGAAACACGACATCTAAAAGTAGATTTTTCTCTAGCTACTCTGTGGAACTGGTGGAAACAGGAGCTTGGAATATAGCCCCGCTGAGCGGGATGGAATTTGGAATGTAGAATTTGGAATTTGGTTACTGTCAAATGTCACTTGTCACATGTTAATTGTTTTCCTCCATCACTTTATAACTTTGTCACCTTTCCTTTCCCCTTCAAATCTTTAATCCTTAATCTAATACCTATTATGGAAGTCATTCTCCTGCAAAACGTTCCCACTTTAGGTAAGAAAAATGAAATCAAGCGCGTGGCCGATGGTTACGCTCTGAATTTTCTAGTTCCTAAAAAACTAGCTTGCCTAGCTACATCGGCTAAAAAAACAGAGTTAGCCAAATTACAAGAAAAAGTTATCTTAAACAAAACAGAAACTTTGGCCCACCTAGATGAAATTGTGCAAAAAATCAAAACCCTAGGGAAATTAGCTTTTACCGTAAAAGCGACTAAAACTGGTAAATTGTACGCCGCTATCACTGAAGAAAAAATCGCGGAACACTTGCAAGAAAAAATTAAAGCTTCTTTAGAATCTAAGCAAATCATTCTAGCCACCGCGATTAAAACCACGGGGGAACATTCTGCGACCATACGTCTGAATCAAAACAAAGAATGCACTCTAAAAATCGTGGTAGAAGCAGAAAAAACCAACTGAAAAATTATGTCCAAAATTCTCGCTTTGGATTATGGGGCAAGTCGCATCGGGGTGGCGGTGAGCGACCTTCGGCAAACTGTGGCTTTTCCCCGCGAACCTCTTTTGAATAATTCTGTTTGGGAAAAAGATTTAGATCAGATCATTCAAACTGAACAAATTACCAAAATTATTCTGGGCAACCCTTTAAATCAACAGGGTAAACCAAGTGAGCAAAGTCAAATCGTGAAAACACTGCGTGACAAATTGGAGCGTGAGTTAGGTGTGACCGTGGAATTGATTGATGAGCGCTATACAACCGTTCAGGCACGTCGCAATTTTAATTTAGCCAAAATTCCGACTCGTCGGCAAAAGGGATTGATTGACAGTGCCGCCGCCCAGATTATGCTACAAATGTACTTAGATAGAAACAATTGACCATTAACATGTGACAATTAACAAGGAGTGGTTTTCATGGTCAAATGTCAAGTGTTAAATGTTAAATGTAATACCAAATATGTCCTTTTTCCACTTAACCTTCCTCGACAACACTCTTAAGCAATACGTCATTTTTTTTACGATTATTGTGTGGGCGTATTTAATCGCGGTGGTTTTTAACAATGTTATTCGTAAAAAGATTAAAAAAGCGACTAAGCACACCAAGACTAAATTGGATGATGTCTTAGCCGATTCACTCGCGCGTCCTTTGACTTGTTTAATCGTTATCAGCGGACTTTTTTTGGCTTTTCAAGAGCTCACCTTACCTGACTTGATAGAAAATATTATTAGCAAAATTGTGACTGTCTTGATGATTGGCGCCTTGGTTCTTGTGATTAACCGTACCAGCGACGCGCTAGTAACGCTTTACCTCAAACCGATTGCGGAAGACCCCCATACTTCCATTGATACTCAAGTGATGAATCTGCTACGCAGAGTAATGCATATTATTTTTTGGGTCATCGCGCTCATCTTTATCATTAGCAATCTGGGTTATAATATCACTTCCTTGGTAACCGGCTTGGGCATCGGCGGTTTAGCGGTAGCTTTGGCTCTCCAGCCTACTTTAAGTAATTTTTTTAGTTCGCTAACCATCATCTTCGATAAACCTTTTCGCGTAAATTCGATTATTAAACTAGAAGACGGCGTAATCGGCACGGTACAGGAAATTGGCTTTCGCAGTACGGTTATCCGCACTCTGCAGGGATCCGAATTAATTATTCCCAATAATAAACTGATTGACTCTAAAATTACCAATGTGACTCGTCGTCGTGTTTACCGCGTCGATCAGGTCATCGGACTGGTTTATCATACTTCCCTTTCGGATTTACAAAAAGCGATCCAAATCGTGAAAAAAATTATTGATGCCGACTCTGAAACCTCCGAGGATGCCTGGGTACATTTCACTGAATTTGGTTCACATGGCTTGAATATCCAAATCTCGTATTGGATTAAACAATGTGAAAATTATCCCGTGATTTTGGAGACCAAGAATCGTCTCAATCTGGCCATTAAAGAACAATTTGAAAAAACGGGACTAGAGTTTGCTTTCCCCACTCAAACCATTCATTTGGAGAAAAAAGATTAACTCTCTCTTTTTCTCTTGCGAACCACTTTTAAAGCCGCAACTGCCTGGGCTAAAGAAGCTTCCACGTCAGCTACGTTGATTTGAGTACGCTGTTCTTTTTCAGTTTTATGTTCTAAGAGTAGCTCTTCCGCTTTTTTGCGGGCCATTTCTGCCTGTTCTCGATCAATTTCTTCTAATTTTTGGGCAGTATCCACCAGTAGATTGACCCGACTTTTTGCTTGCACCTCCAGAAATCCTCCCGAAATCGCTAAAAAGATTTGCTCCCCATCGTAAATTCCTTTAGCTTCATTGACTTTAATAATTACTTCTCCTGCTTCTAAGGGAGTAATCAAAGGAATGTGACCCGGTAAAATGGTCAATTGTCCACCTAGTGCCGGCACCACTACTGCCAAAGCGTTCCCTTTAAAAATTTCTTTTTCCGGCGAAGTAATACTCAAATTTAACACCACTATTTTTTAAGAATTAAAATTTTAAATATTGTCCTTCTGTTCTTTACTGTTTACTTTTGTACTTTGTACTTAGTCTTTTGTACTTCTTGTCCATTGTGAAATGTCAATTGCCACCTTTTTTTATACTCCATCACTCTATGACTTTATAACTTTGTCACTGCCATTCATCTCCTCAATCCCACCTTTAAGATAAAATTCTTCTTCACTATGCTGATCGTGTTTACCTTCTAAAATTTCTTTAAAACCACGCACGGTTTCTTCGCGTGGAACATAGGTTCCCGTTCTACCTGTGAAAATCTCTGCCACAAAGAAAGGTTGCGATAAAAACTTTTGAATTTTGCGCGCGCGTGAAACAATCAATTTATCTTCCTCGGAAAGTTCATCCATTCCTAAAATAGCGATAATATCCTGTAAATCTTTGTATCTTTGTAGAACGCGCTGAACTTCCCGCGCCACCCGATAATGTTCTTGACCAACAATTTTAGGATCTAGCACTTTAGAAGTGCTATCCAAAGGATCAACGGCCGGATAAATACCCAGTTCCGTAAGACCGCGTGAAAGCACCACCGTGGAATCCAGATGAGAGAAGGTGTTTGCCGGCGCTGGATCTGTGAGATCGTCCGCCGGTACATAAATAGCCTGTACCGAAGTAACCGAACCACGGTTAGTGGAAGTAATTCTTTCCTGCAACATTCCCATCTCCGTGGCTAAGGTAGGTTGATAGCCCACCGCGGAAGGCATACGTCCCAGTAGAGCCGAAACTTCACTGCCCGCTTGAGTAAAACGAAAGATGTTATCAATAAAGAGTAAGATATCCTTGCCCTCTTCATCACGAAAATACTCCGACATTGCCAAAGCGGTGAGCGCTACACGCATACGTGCACCGGGAGGTTCATTCATTTGCCCAAAAACCATGGCCACTTTGTCCAAAACCCCGGAAGTTTTCATTTCTAAATATAAGTCATTGCCTTCTCGAGTACGTTCTCCCACCCCCGCGAAAACCGAATAGCCACCATGCTGTTTGGCAATATTATGAATTAATTCTTGGATTAAAACTGTCTTACCCACTCCCGCCCCTCCGAACAGTCCTACCTTACCTCCTTTTACAAAAGGACAAATTAAATCAATCACCTTGATACCCGTTTCAAAAACTTCCAGTTTGACGCTTTGCTCCGTAAAAGCTGGTGGAAGACGGTGAATTGGCAAAAATTTTTGCGCTTCCACTTTACCTCGTTCATCAATCGGTTCACCTAAAAGATTAAACATTCTGCCTAAAACTTCCTTGCCGACCGGTACTTGAATCGGAGCGCCTAAATCTTTAACTTCCAACCCACGCGCCAAGCCGTCTGTAGAGGTCATCGCAACAGTGCGCACCTCTTTTTCTCCTAAGTGTTGCTCTACTTCCAAAATAATTTTTTTCTCGCCCAAATCTATCTCTAAGGCATTATAAATCTGCGGAAGTTCTTCGGGAAATTCCACATCCACCACTACACCGATAATTTTAGTAACTTTACCCACGGTCGACATAAGAATAGAATAATGAATTAAGAATAATGAATAACAAGTGCCAAAGTTAAAATTTTAAACTTAAATTTCTAATTTATTCCACTACTCAACCAATCAACTAATTTACTAATTAACCAATTTGCCTATCATTTAACCTTCACCTTCTCCTACAAGCTAACAAGCTACCAGCTACAAGCTGTTATTTTTTAACGTTTCCGCTCCACCCAAAATCTCCGCCATTTCTTGAGTAATATTCGCCTGGCGTGCCCGATTGTAGGTCAAGGTTAATTCGTCAATAATTTCTGTCGCCGCTTCCGTGGCATTTTTCATCGCGACCATTCGCGCGCTGTGTTCAGACGCGCGCGTTTCTAGAACAGCCTGATAAAATTGAGACTCAATCAATTTCGGTAAAAGATAATTTAACACTACTCGCGGATTTGGTTCAAAGAGATAGTCCAAAAGCGGTTCTTCGTAAAGTTCCGCCAATTTTATTTTGATTTCCGCTTTAACAAGTAGATTTAAGCTATCCCTACCCAAAGGAATTACTCTTTTAACTACTACTTTTTGACTTAAGGTTGAAACAAAATGAGGGTAGATTAAATAAGCTCTTTCATATTTTTGTTCAAGAAACTCACGCAAAAAATTTTCCACCACTGGACGCACTTCAGAAAAACTAGCGGGCTCAAAAACATTTGAATAATCCGTATAAATCGGGACCCCGCTCCTATTTAATAAATCTCTCGCTTTTTTTCCCCACACGCTCACTAAAACCTCTTCTTGGTGCTCTACTTGTAAATGATGGATAAATTCCTGCGCTTTTTGAAAGATGGCTAGATTTAGTCCCCCACACAAACCTCGGTCGGCACTTAAGATCAGCAAGTGAGAACGTTTGCGATCACGCTTTTGGAGTAGTGGATGCAGTTCTTCTTGGGCTACCACAGAAACATTAATTAAAATTTCTAAGGCTTTCTCCGCGTACACCCTAGTACGCAGGGCAGCTTGTTGAGCTCGGCGCATTCTACTCGCCGCCACCATTTGCATGGCATGCGTAATCTGTTCGATATTTTGAATCGCGTGTGTGCGACGTTGAATTTCTCGCGTGGAAGCGGGCATTTTTATTCCTTAGAAGATAAATCTTGTGTTTCAAGATTGGCTTTTTCCTTTAACACTCCCTTTTCTGTTTGAGAAAGTTGCGGAGTTAATTCAATTAAAATTAATCGGATGATTTGTTTCAGTTCTTCTTCCAGTTCCTCATTCAGTTCTTTGGTCTTAGTGAGCGTCTCTACAAATTTACGACTGGTTGTCTCTAATTTTTCATTTAATTTTTCTTCAAAGGTCTGTATTTGCGGGATAGCCACTTCGTCCAAAAAACCATGTACCGCCGCGTAAATCAAAGTTACCTGCTTTACAAAAGATAAGGGTTGATATTCGCCTTGTTTCAAAATTTCCACTAAACGCCGACCGCGTTCCAACTTCTTCTTGGTGGCTTCATCTAAATCACTGCCAAATTGCGCGAAATTTTCCAATTCGCGAAATTGAGCCAAATCCAAACGCAATCGACCGGCCACTTTTTTCATCGCCTTAGTTTGCGCGGAACTACCTACTCGAGAAACCGACAAGCCCACATTGATGGCAGGACGAATACCCTTGTAAAAAAGCTCCGGTTCAAGATAGATTTGTCCATCTGTGATAGAAATTACATTCGTCGGAATATAAGCGGAAACATCTCCCGCTTGTGTTTCAATAATAGGTAAAGCCGTTAAGGTCCCACCTCCACGACTCTCGTGTAAACAAGCCGCTCGCTCTAGTAATCGCGAATGCAGATAAAACACATCTCCCGGATAGGCTTCCCTCCCCGGTGGCCGCCTTAACAGCAAGGACATCTCACGATAGGCTGCCGCGTGCTTGGAAAGGTCATCATAAATTACTAAAGCGTCTTTACCTCGATCCATAAAATATTCTCCCATCGCGCAACCAGTATAAGGAGCTAAATATTTTAAAGGCGCGGGCGCGGCCGCTGAAGCAGAAACAATAATCGTGTAGTCTAAGGCGCCATGTTCCGCCAACTTAGCTCTAATGCGAGCCACTTGAGATTCTTTTTGTCCAATCGCCACGTAGACACACACTACATTTTCCGTTTTCTGATTGATAATGGTATCAAGCACTAGCGCTGTTTTGCCAGTTTGACGATCTCCAATAATCAACTCTCTTTGGCCACGACCAATGGGGATCATACTGTCAATCGCCTTAATTCCTGTCTGAAGTGGAACTTTAACTGGACGACGACTAATCACACCCGAGGCAATTCTTTCCACGGGATAAAACTCTTTGGCTCTTAGGTCTCCTTGGCCATCAATGGGCCGACCCACTGAATCGACTACACGACCCAGCAACATTTCCCCAACCGGCACTTGTAGAACCTTACCCGTGGATTTTACCTGACTACCTTCTTTAATCTGCGTAAACTCACCCAAAATCACCACGTCCACTTTTTCTTTATCTAGATTCAACGCCAAGCCAAATAAACCTATCGCGGTGAATTCCACCATTTCTCCCATCATCACACCTGACAGTCCAAAAACTTCCGCGATACCATCGCCCACTTTAGTAACCACGCCAATTTTTTCTAACTGTGGTACAAAATCACTGGTTTGGATTTGTTTTTCCAGATTAGCCACAATTTCTTTCAGTAGATCTTGGGTTAAACCATTACCATTTAATTCAGCCATTAGCCTTGAAACTTAAAAGATAAATTAATCCGAATATCACTCCTTAAGAGTTAAGTCTTAATTGATTAAGTTGACGACGCCAAGAAAGATCCAGTAAAAAACCATTAATTCTTAAAAGCAAACCGCCTAGCAATCTAGGGTTAATCACTTCTTTCAGCTTAACTTGTTGCGCGAAAAAGTTTTGGATCTTAAGCGTGATTTCTGCTTTCTGTGCTTGACTTAAGGGAAGTGGCGTTTCCACTTCCACCGTCAGTAATTTATATTTAGTCTTAAACTGTCCTTCTATTTCTCGCACCACTTTGCGCCAAAACAAAAGCGACTTGTTTTTAAAAAGTAATTTCAAAAAACCAACAGTCAGTTGATGAATCTCCAGTAGGCCAGTGAGATACAACATAAATTGCTTGCGTGTCTCCTCTTTTAGCGCGGGATGAAAAAGAAAACGTCGCAGGGCAGTTTGTCCAACGACATAACTCACAATCTTAAGTTTGTTGATTTCCTTAATCTGTTGTTCAAAAGGCAGTTCTGTTAACAGTTTCAAAAAGGCCAACGCGTATTGTTTGGAGGAATAAAACATGGTTAGAATTTAATTTTTTGAATGGTTTTTTCCAAGTTCTCGGCCCTGGTCTCCTCACTGATTTTCTTTTCTAAAACTTTCTCCGCGATTAAGAAAGACAGGTGCATCACATAACCCTTGACCTCCTCCAACATTTTTTCTTTTTCCAGTGCTAATTCTTTAACATATTCCGATTTTAAGCGCAGTTGGTCTTCTTCTGTATGAGTCAAAATCTCGGCCTTAATCTTTTCCGCTGTTTTGCGCGCTTCGCTGACAACCTGTTGCGCTTCTTTTTCAGTTTCTAGACGCCTAGTCCTAATCTCTTCCTCCACCTTAGTCAAACGCTCTTCCAATTCTTTGGCCTGTTTTAAACTTTTCTCAATCTTTTCCCGTCGCGCGTCCAAAATCCGCATAATTGGTTTATAAACCAAAACACCTAAGACGATCACCAGTAAGACAAAGTTGATGACTTGAGCTAACACTAAGGTTGGTTCAATTCCAAATTTTTGAAACAATTCTGTCATTGTTCTGGTTTAGCTTTCGGATTAAAAATAAACAACGTCTAGACAAACTTCAAAACCAAGGCAACGACCAAAGCGTAGATCGCGATGGCTTCCGCGAAAGCCAAGCCTAAAATCATCGCGCTTTGAATCTTGGAAGAAGCTTCAGGGTTGCGACCCGTGGCACTTAAAGCACTGGAAGCAATCCAGCCAATTGCGAGTCCTGGTCCGAAAGAGGCTGCTATCATAATAGCCGCGATCGCGAATTCTTTTGTCATAATCTGGTAAGATTAAAAAAATAAAGAAACTACACTATATTTAAGTAGGTATGTTTTTCAATGTTTTAATGTTCACCGGCCAGATTGGTACTGGTAAAGACTAAAGTTAGCATTGCAAACACAAGGGCTTGAATAAAACCAGCGAACATTTCAATCCCCATAAAGGGTAACGGCGCTAAAAACGGGACCAATCCCAAGATAACAATCATCAGTACCTCACCAGCGAAAATATTGCCAAACAAACGAAAGGAAAAAGAAAAGATTTTTACAATCTCGCTAATCACTTCCAAAAGCCCCACAAAAAATAAAATGGGATTTTTGAGATTAAAGTATTTTTTGATGAACTTGCGCAAACTTAGAAAACGAATTCCGGCCACCTGCGTGAAAGCCACTGAGGTCAGGGCCACCGCTAGGGTCATATTTAAATCACTATTCGCGGAACGCAAAAATGGCACCAGTATCTTCTTGCCTTCATGCTCCTCCCAAAAACCAATCGAACCCATACCGGGAAAAATTCCAAACCAGTTATTGAAAACAATAAACAGAAAAAAAGTGCCAATGATAGGCAAAAAATAACGCGTGACGGTTTTATTGTGAGTCACGCTTTCAATCACTGTCAAAAAAGTTTCCACCAACATTTCAATCAGGTTATAGAAACGACTTTCCAGAGAGTAGCCCGTTCTTCTAACTAAGAGCGCTCCAAAAATCAAAACTGCCACCACCAAACAAGAAGCAGTCAAAGTGTTGGTAATCGTCAAACCGCCCAAATGCGCGATTTTTTCCGGAGCTAAAACAATTTCCATAACGATAAAAGTTTAATTCTAGACCCTAAGGTCAACACTGAAGCCAGATTTTAAGAGAAGCTGGCAGAAAAACAAGAGAAAATTAGCTTGTAGCTGGTAGCTTTTTAGCTTCTTAGTTCTAAATGGTGGTTTTGATTTTTATATTTTTTATTTTCTTCATCACTTTATAAGTGGCTTCACGATCTGGTAAACCAAAAATAAAGAAAACACCAAGGCTAGAGCCAAACCAGCCAGCACTAACCAAGGCGCAGTACCCCACTTTTCATCCAGCCATTTCCCTAACAAGGTAAAACCTAGAGTGGGCAAGGCCACCGAAAAACCAAGCTGTAAAGCAAAACCGGGTACACTTTTCATTCTTTAAAAAAAACAAGAACGTTCATTAATCTACAACGATTAAAACGGTTAAATATCACAGGAACCACCTAAAAAAATAAGTAGATTTTTTGTTTGCGTAAAATGCGTAAATAATTATACTGAGGGTTACGTTTTAATGATGTTAAAATCAAAATTCAAAATGCAAAACTACAACTCAAAATTAAAAACTTTGAATTCAGTCTCTTTTTCTGCTTTGAGTTTTAAGCTTCAGTTTTAACCTTTGACATTTGAATTTTGAGTTTTCTTGTCAATTGTTAAATGTTAATTGTTAACTGCTCCCTCCCATGGATTCTATTCGCGTTGTGGGCGCGCGCACGCACAACCTCAAAAATATCAATGTAGAGATTCCGCGCAATAAGCTGACCGTCATCACGGGACTCTCTGGTTCAGGCAAAAGTTCACTGGCTTTTGACACGCTTTACGCGGAAGGCCAACGCCGTTATGTGGAGAGTCTTTCCACTTACGCCCGCCAGTTTTTGCAGTCCACGGACAAACCGGACGTGGATAAGATTGAAGGTCTTTCTCCCGCCATTTCCATTGACCAAAAAACCGCTCCACGCAATCCTCGTTCCACCGTAGGTACCGTGACGGAAATTTACGATTATTTGCGCCTGCTTTTTGCCAAAATCGGTCATCCAAATTGTCCCCACTGCCAACAACCTATTCAACGCCAGAGTATTTCCCAGATCATTGAGGCCATCGCTCAATACCCTCGAGAACAAAAGATTCTAATCTTGTCTCCAGTTATCAGCGGCAAAAAAGGTGAACATTTACATATTTTTGAGAAAATCAAAAAAGACGGGTTCGTACGTCTGCGAATAGACGGTCAGATCTATACCATCGCCGAGAGATTTGACTTAGACCCCAATCAAAAACACACCATTGAAATTGTGGTAGACCGCTTGGTGTGTAAAGATTTTATTAAAACTTACAAAACTCTTTCTTCGGGTGAAAAAATTGAATTACCCAATCCCGCGCGCACGCGCCTAGCCAGTTCGATTGAAACTGCTTTAAAATATGGCAATGGCGTGTTGACGATTTATAATCAAGATGCCGAAACCGAAGCAATTTTCTCGGAAAACTACGCTTGCCCACACTGTGGCTTAAGTTTACCGCCAATCGAACCACGCAGTTTTTCTTTTAACAGCCCGTATGGGGCTTGTCCGGCTTGTCATGGTCTCGGTACCAAGCTAGAAATTGACCCTACATTGGTCATTCCCAATCCTACTTTAAGTCTGGCCGAAGGAGCAATCTTGCCTTGGGCGAATACCTCCTCTCAACTTAGCTGGTTCAACCGTATTTTAGCGGTGGTGGCTAAAAAACACCGTTTTAGTCTGGAAACCGCTTGGGAAAAACTACAGCCTCGCATTCAACAGTTACTACTTTATGGTAGCGGAGAAAAAAAATATAGTGTTCAAATGAACGGAGAAAGTTTTAACGGCAGTTACGCCACCCGTTTTGAAGGTGTGATTCCATACCTAGAGAGACGCTATAAAGAAACTGATTCGGAATACGCTCAAACCAAAATTGAACGTTTTATGCAGATAACCGAATGTCCGGTCTGCCATGGTAAGCGGCTCAAGCCGGAAATTTTGGCGGTCAAAATCAATGACCAATCTATTATCGCGGTTACCGAAATGCCGATCTTAAAATTGAAAGAGTTTTTAGGCAACCTCACCTTGTCCGAAAATGAAAGTCTCATCGCCAAAACAATTTTAAAAGAAGCGCTGGAAAGGCTGGATTTTTTAGTTAACGTGGGCTTGGACTATCTCTCCTTGGAGCGACGCGCCAATACACTCTCTGGCGGAGAGGCACAACGGATTCGCCTTGCCACCCAAATCGGTTCCAAACTTCAAGGTGTTTTGTATGTTCTGGATGAACCTTCCATCGGCTTGCATCAAAACGACAATAGTCGCTTGATTAAAACTTTGTACGGCCTGCGTGATTTAGGCAATACTGTGATCGTAGTGGAACACGATGAAGACACGATGCTTTCCGCGGACTGGCTGATTGATATCGGTCCAGGTGCTGGCAACCAAGGCGGAGAAGTGGTGGCCGTGGGTACTCCTGAAGCAATCAAAAACAATTCTGCTTCACTCACGGGTCAATATCTCGCCCATCAAAAAACCATTTCTTTGCCCTCTAACCGTCGCCGAGGCAATGGAAAATTTCTGGAAATTAAAGAGGCTTCCGAACACAATCTCAAAAACATCAACGTTAAAATTCCTTTAGGTAAACTGGTAGCGGTCACGGGGGTTTCTGGTTCGGGCAAATCTTCTTTAATCAATGATACGCTTGTCCCAATTTTGACAGTTAAACTCAACCGTGCTCACGCCACTACCGGTAAATACCGAGAAATCAGAGGACTGGAACATTTGGACAAAATCTTAAATATTGATCAGTCCCCTATCGGTCGCACTCCGCGCTCAAACCCTGCCACTTACACGGGTGTTTTTGGAGAAATTCGGAAGCTTTTTGCTAAAACCGCGGAAGCGCGTATTCGCGGTTACAAAGCAGGCCGTTTCAGTTTTAACGTGAAGGGCGGCCGTTGCGAGGACTGCCAGGGCGACGGTCTGAAGAAAATTGAAATGCAGTTTCTACCTGACATTTATGTCCCTTGCGAAACTTGCAAAGGCAAACGCTACAATCAAGAAGCTTTGGAGATTACTTACCGCGGCAAAAATATCGCCGAGGTACTCGATCTGACCGTGAATGAGGCTTATGAATTTTTCCACTCCATTCCTATGATTGAAAAGAAATTGAAAGTACTCGCGGAAGTCGGCTTGGGTTATATTCATTTGGGACAACCGGCTACCACGCTTTCCGGCGGTGAGGCGCAAAGGATTAAACTGTCCACCGAGCTTTCCAAACATTCTACGGGCAAAACTTTTTACGTGCTGGACGAACCTACTACCGGCCTACATTTTGATGACGTTAAAAAACTCTTGGAAGTTTTAAATAAGTTGGTGGACGCGGGCAATACCGTGGTGATTATTGAACACAATCTGGACGTGATTAAATCTGCTGATTGGGTGATTGACCTCGGACCTGAAGGCGGCGAGCGTGGCGGAGAAGTGATCGCCGAAGGTACCCCCGAACAAATCACACAAGTAGCAAAAAGCTATACCGGTCAGTGGTTGAAAAAGATGCTCAAAGCAAGTATTTAGCTTAAAAATATGCTAAAATAAGAGTGTAAAATAACTATGCCACAATTAAAATCAACCTTTCCTTTTGCGCACCTTTTCTGGTTTTTGGATTCTACTAAACTAGATCTTATTAAAGACCGTAATTTAATCATTCATCAAACTTTGGCCTATGGTACAATGGATGATTTTAAAAAACTTTTACAAACTTATTCCAAAAAAACTCTCTGCTGTGAATTTCAAAAAGGCGGTCGAGGACTTTATCTCCCAGCAGTCTTAGAATTCTGCCGCTACCTGCTAAAAGTCAAACGTCTCAACCATAAAACCAAATACTTGAAATATGACCACCTCTCTCCAGCTTAATATTTTAGATAGTAAGAGGAAAGCTCACTTTCAAAAACTGGCCGCTTTTAAAAAAAACGGTTATCTAGGAGGAGGAACTGCTTTAGCGTTGCAATTGGGACATCGCATTTCCCACGATTTAGATATCTTTCTGTCCAAACCGCTCTCTTTAAACATTGTCCATCAAATCAGTAAAATTTTCCCTCTCTGGAAAACACTCGTGAACAGTAGCGACGAACTGACGTTTTTAACAAAAGATAAAGTGAAACTTTCCTTTATCTTTTATCCGTTTAAACTTCAAGCTTTTTTAAAAAAAGACCGTGTTTTACCCCTCCCCTTACTTTCTCCGGAAGGAATTGCTCTAACTAAAGCTTACGCCCTAAGCCGCCGCAACAGCTGGCGAGATTACGTTGATCTCTATTTTATTCTAAAAAATAAATTCACGAGTCTCTCTCAAATTATCCGGCAGAGTAAAAAAATTTACGGTGAAAGTTTCAGCGAAAAACTTTTCCTCGCCCAACTGCTCTACACCGCTGACATCGCTCAAGGAGAAGTTAAAACCATTCGGTTACTTACGGAAAAAACGCTCACCCCCACGCAGGTACGAAATTTCTTCAAAACTCAAATCGACGCTTATTTAAAAAATTAAGAACTACTCTGGTTTTCTTTCTTTGTAACTAAGCACTGTTGGTAAACATCGTCTTTTTGATTATCCCAAACTTCCACAAAACTTGTCTGTGCCAGATTACCAAAATTGTTTTGGTCACAACCAATGTTTGTTTGAACCATAAATTCAATTTAAAGAAATTTCTTGTGGGGTGGATGAGAGGGTTCGAACCTCCGGCCTTCTGGGCCACAACCAGATGCTCTAACCAACTGAGCTACATCCACCATGATTTACTGCACACAAGCTAGTTTAGATAAACAGTTCTTCTTTGCAAGATTCTACTAATAAACCACTACAATCAAAACCTAATTCACTTGTGTCTATACCGGTAGTTTTCATAACCATTATTTTACTATCAGTTTTGCTTTACAATTCTGTTCAGCTAACTAATATAACATACTAACTTTTAAAAATTTAACATGCCAGAAATTCCAGAAATTGATCTCAATCAAGTTATTGACACTTTTGGTGGCGATAAGAAAGAGATTGACCCAAAAACGCATGAGTTTTGGAATGAAGTTGTCCAGCTTACATACTACTTTAATAAAAAATATAAGAAGTATATTACACCCATTGATGTGGTTTTAAACAAAAAAACAAAAGGAGAATGCCTTGAAAAGGCAACAGAGTTTCAGGCTAGTGAAAAACTGCAAAAATTCCTAGAGGAAGGTCAAAAAGAGGATGAAGATTTTGAAACTGATCTTCAAACCCTTGAATACAACTTTCAATTTGAAAGACCCTCTCTGGCTTTAAAACACCTTATCATTAAGGAATTAGGACGAAAGACTTCGGAAATAGATTACAATGCAGTGAATAAATTCCTTAATACTTATAAAGAAAGTCTTCTCTTTAAGAACTACATAATAACCCTCCTTAAGAAAAAACTCATAGACGAACTTAAAACAGATTTTAATCTTACTGTTGGCTATAATCCTGAAACAAACGAGCTTAGCTTTGAAAATATTGAGATCAGCTATTTTAAAATAGAAGGCATATTCAACACTCTTAAAAAACGATTTGAAAGAATCTACTCCGAGGCGAAAAACTATAAATCGGCTCAAGAACTTTGGGAATTTTTTCAGAGGATTTGCTCTGGCCTGCTTGAGATATTACTTACAGATCTGCCATCACTTACAGTCAGCGTAAAACCCGGCGCTGATCTTGGTAGGGTATTTATTATTTTAGAAAAAGAACTTAGCTCTCTTTTTACAAGCATAGAAACTATTCAGGATAAAAGAATGGAAATTGCGAAAAACAGAATTCAAGGGCTTGGTCAGACCCTTAAAGATTCTGAACTAGATTTCAAAACTCAGCTTAACAAGTTGCATCAAATAATTAGAGATTGTTGTATTTATTTTTTCACAACATTTTACAAAGGTCATCCATATCCAGAGTCAGAAACCTTAAAAATACCACAAGAAGAGAGCGAACAATTTGCAATTAAAATTATTAGGTCCTCTTTATCTAATTTTAGAGTCAAAGACGTTTTGACCTTACAAAACACCTTGCGTCCAATTGAAATCAAAAAAGAAAATTTACAAACTCTTGTTCAGGAATTTACAAACCAATTTGACTTTGAAGCTCTTTTTAAAAATCAAAATTGCTCTTGGGATGAGTTTAAAGATGCGTGTGTTTTTTATAAAGAATATCTAATAAACACGGGAGTTTCCACTCCCCAAGAAAATTCCATTCACCAGCTATACGAAAATTTTGTGCTCATTAATTATACTCGCCTTTTAAAAGAAACGGTCAGAGATACTAATTATGATCAAGAAAGAGTACTTCTAGATGTACGTTGCACTCCCCCCATTATTTCTCTTAAAATGGCCCATTTTATAGAATATGAAACTCAAAA
>CAZPDC010000003.1:0-22126 GCA_964585215.1 uncultured Candidatus Peribacteria bacterium | reverse complement strand
CACCGCCAAAAAGCAGGCTTCTAAATTTTTATTAATTAAATTAATTTTATGAATCAAGATACCCCGTTAACCAGTTCCGATTTTTCCGGTTTAGGAATCGCGCCAAGCTTAATGGGAGCGATGGCCAGATTAAACTATAAAGTTCCAACTCCCATTCAACGCCAAGCCATTCCAATTGCTTTGCAAGGCAAGAATCTGGTTGGTGTGGCGCAAACAGGGACAGGTAAAACTCTCGCTTTTGGTATTCCTCTAATTCAGCGTTTAGATCAGATAAACGGTAGTGGCCTAATCATTTTACCAACTCGCGAACTCGCGCTTCAGGTTGACGAAGTCTTAAGAGGACTGGGCTTAAAATTGGGTTTAAAAACAGTTGTACTTATTGGAGGCACTCCGATTTATCCGCAAATTCAGGCTCTAAAGCGTAATCCGGATATTATTATCGCCACTCCCGGCCGACTCAACGATCATCTGCACCAAAAAACAGCTAGTCTAAAAAATGTTAAAATAGTTGTTTTAGATGAAGCTGATCGTATGTTGGATATGGGTTTTGCTCCACAAATTAAGAAAATTTTTCAGGAACTGCCTGCCGAACGTCAAACGATGCTTTTTTCCGCCACTCTGGCGCCGGAAATCATGAAATTGGCAACCAGTTTTTTAAAATTGCCGATTCGTGTTGAGGTCGCGCCAACCGGCTCAATCGCTGAACACTTAACTCAAGAAATATTTATTATTCATCGGAATGACAAAACCAGACTAGTAGATAAACTACTACAGCAATATTTAGGCACAACGCTTATTTTTACCAGAACAAAATATGGCGCTAAAAAACTAACCAGAGCTATCAGGGAGATGGGGCAAAACGCCGCGGAAATTCATTCTAACCGTTCTCTTTCCCAGCGCAAAGAAGCTATGGCTGGTTTTAAATCAGGTAAATACCGAGTTTTAATTGCCACCGATATAGCTTCCCGTGGCATTGATGTTGCGGGTATTGAATTGGTGATAAATTATGATTTACCGACCAACACCGAAGATTATATCCATCGCATTGGTCGTACAGCCAGAGCCGGCGTTACCGGCCATGCCATTTCCTTGGCGACACCGGAACAACGCAAAGAATTACGCGACATTGAACACTTGATCAGAAAAGCTTTACCGATTTCTCCGGTACCCGAGTTACCGCCCAGCCGACAATCTAAATTTGTACCAACAACCCAGCCAGAACGTCGCGTTTCTGGGCTTTACCGCAGAAAACGTTCTTTTCACCGTCAAGGCCAAGGCCGTGGCCAAAGAGGTTAATGCCAATGAAAAGTCGCTTCTGTTTTTTTACCTCGATTTCAACGGCACATTGTAAGTATTGTTAGATTTGTTTGATTCAGTAACTACACCTGACTGATCAACTTGCAAATACAAATTACCCATCCCTCGTGGAAGACAGTAAATAGAAACAACTCTTTTTAATAAAAAAAACGCCAATCTAATTACCCACCTTTTGCACGATACTCACCAGATTAAATTCAGTTTTAAAATTTTTAATCACAACCAACCCTGCTTCTAAAAATAATTTTTCTAATTCTTCTAGGTCAAATCGGTGGTAAACACGTTCGGCTAAAACTTTACCTTGTGTATTCTTCCAGGGGATGATCAGGTTGCCATTTTGATCCACCGCGTTTTTTTCAAACCTTTTCTGCCATAGGTTCCAATTGGTCATCAAAAGATGTCCGTCCGGCTTCAAAGCTCTTTTAATCTCCTGCAAGCACTTCAGTCTGTCTTTATCTGTTTCCAAATGATGGAAACTGGCAAGGGCGAAGACTAGGTCAAATTGATCATCAACGCTAAAACTTAAATCTGTCATACCACCAGAAATTAGCTTGTAGCTTATAGCTTGCTTGCCCCGTATTGAATGGTACTGGGGTAGCTTGTAGCTTGCAATTAACTCCTTGGCTTTAATTAGCAGTTTATCTGAAACATCCAATCCTACGTATTCCACAGGGTAATCTTTGACCAAAGAAATCAACCGGCCGCTTCCACAGCCCAGATCTAGAATCCCAATCATATCTTGAACACGATCGAAGTGCTGTTCTTTGCCCTTCGCTCTTTGCCCTTCGCTCTTTGCCCCCAAATATGGCCTAAAATATTCCCACTCCGGCCACTTCAGATTCCGCCGACTTACCGCGAATTCCTCCGCGATTTGATCATAAATATTTAAATTATCCTGTTGTTGCATATTCTACTTTTTTAATTAAATGGAATTTACTCTTATTTGTCTGCTATAATAATGAGAATACTTTTTATGGAAAGATCTTCAGAAAAACCCCTGCAAAAACCTCTTCAGGAAACTAAGGAAGAGAATTGGTTGGATAAAATCAAACACTCAATCAGGCAATCTTTATTTGGACTCAAAAAAGAGGTGGAAGAAGAACGACAGCCAGAGAAGAAAGAGCAACCCATTGATTCCGACATTACCGACCCCTTTCCGGAAGAATGCTCCGCCTATTGGGACAAAGAACAGGGTTTCTTTAGCACTTTTGAAAATGGTGAATTTTCTAAAAAAGAACGCCAAAAAAGAACCGAAAAACTAGGTAAGGGGGTTGTTGTTTTTCGTGATATTGGCCTGACTTTTTATCTAGTGCAAAAGGGTGACACTATTTGGTCTATTAGCCAAAAACTTTCTAAATATCCTGAATTTGCTTATTTGAAAGAGTTAGATAAAAACAAGCTCAAGTCTTTCAATATCCCACCTAAAAAATTACAAATAGGCATGCTCATTCCCATTCCTTTACCGGAAGAAAACCGCGTTCTGACTGACGAGCAATTCGCGCATTATTGTTATTTGGCAATCCGAGAAATGGAGAACCATCCTGTTTATGGCCAGCTAACACAAGAATTGATTAAAATCACTCCCAGAAAAGGATTAATTAAATTAATGCTGGCCGTTGCCAAACAGGAATCAGGTGGTAAGCCCTTGGGACAATTTGAATTCCACCGCTGGGAACCAGCTAAGCAAAGTTTTTCTTTCTCCATTTTCCATGTACTAATGAAACATGCCGGATTAAGAGCGCGCCAGAAATTGGATTTAACCGAAGGGCAACTTTACCACCCAAAGAACGCGGCTAAATTGTTTCTAGCCTTTTTATTTGAAAAAACTGGAGGCAATGCCCATCTGATTCTGCCACTGGAAAACCATCTCACAGATTTTGCTAAAGCCTATAATGGAGGAGGAGTTAAATCAGACTATATTGCTCAACTTAAGCAGTATTACGAAGATGCCAATATTTTACTTTCCCCTCAGGCTAAATTACTTTCAGAAAGTAGACTATTAGCCCAAAACAACAGGGTTCCTGAAATCAGAGTTACCCCTACGCCCAATCCTGAACAAATCAGAACCTCACAAAAAAACAGGATTAAATTTTAACTGTTTCCAAAAGATCTGGTCTTGTTCACCTAAATTAAAACGCTTTTATCTTTTCTTTTCCGCTTTTGCGATTCTGATGGCGGTTTTAATCGCGGTATCGGGATCAAGGGAAATACTGTCTATTCCGCACTGGACCAAAAATTCCGCGAAATCAGGAAAGTCGGAGGGCGCCTGGCCACACAGACCGATTTTGGTTTTATTTTTACGACAAATCTTGATGACTTGAGCAATCATTTTCTTCACGGCCGCGTTTCTTTCATCGTAAACATAAGCCACTAACGCCGAATCACGGTCCACGCCTAAGATTAATTGGGTCAGATCATTGGAACCAATCGAAAAACCGTCAAATAATTGTGTGAATTCGTCCGCCAAAATCACGTTGGCGGGAATCTCGCACATCACATAAACATCCGTTAGCTGGTAGCTGGTAGCTGGTAGCTTTTTAGCTTTAGGGAGCATTTGATTAAATTTAATACCCACAATCCCGTTCTTATGTAGTTCTTTTAAAGCCTTTTTGCCTTCCTCAATGGTGCGACAAAAGGGGACCATCACTTTCAAATTAGTCAATCCCATTTCTTCACGCACTTTTTTTACCGCGCGGCATTCCAAAGCGAAAGCGTGCCGAAAACCTTCGCTGTGATAGCGCGAAGCACCGCGCCAACCAATCATAGGGTTAGACTCCACCGGTTCAAAAAACTTGCCGCCAATCAGATTGGCGTATTCATTCGTCTTAAAATCCGAAAAACGTAAAATTACCGGTTTAGGATAAAAAGCGGCGGTAATTAACGCGATGCCGAAAGCTAGTCGGTCAACGTAAAAATCCACTTTATTTTTATACCCTACGGTAAGTTTTTCAATTTGTCTCTTAGCCACCTGATCAATTTTATCCGGATGTAGAAGGGCGAGCGGATGAATGGTGATATAACTATTGATGATAAATTCTTCACGGGCTAATCCCACTCCATCATTGGGAATAAAACTGAACTCAAAAGCGCGTTCGGGATCGCCCACATTCAACATTACTTTAGTCTTGGTATGGGGAAGCTTCTTAAGATTATGCCGCACAATTTTATAAGCTACCTTGCCCTCATAAACATGCCCCTCTTCACCTTCCGCGCAGGAAACCGTCACCAGCTGACCTGTTTTAAGCTTGCGCGTAGCCTCTCCCGCTCCCACAATACAAGGAATGCCCATTTCCCGTGAAACAATAGCCGCGTGACAAGTGCGTCCCCCTTGATCCGTCACGATGGCCGCGGCAATTTTCATAATCGGTTCCCAGTCGGGATCTGTCATGGTAGTGACTAACACTTCGCCCGGCTTAAAAAGACTGATTTCTTTCACGGTTTGAATCACTCGCACCTTACCTTGACCAATTTTGGAACCCACGCTTTTACCCGCGACTAAAGCCTTGTTTTGATTAGAAATTTCATAGTCCTCAAACATACCTATTTTTTTCTGTGATTGAACTGTTTCAGGACGCGCCTGTATGATAAAAAGCTGCTTAGTTTTACCATCTTTAGCCCATTCAATATCCATAGGCTTGCTGTAATGTTCTTCAATTTTAACCGCCCAACGCGCTAAAGTGAACACCTCCTGGTCGCTTAAGATAAAGCTAATCCTTTCTTGCAAAGTTGTCGGAATGATCTTGGTGGTTTTGGCCTTACCCTTAGTGTTGTAGATCATTTTAACCTGTTTGGCCCCACGGGTTTTGCTTATGATTGCCTGGTAGCCTTTCTTCAGGGTTGGCTTAAAAACATAAAATTCATCAGGATTGACTTCTCCTTGCACCACCGTTTCGCCCAGACCATAGGAACCGGTAATTAAAATCGCGTTTTCAAAACCCGATTCTGTATCAATGGAAAAAATTACCCCCGAGGAAGCCAAATCACTTCTGACCATTTTTTGTATTCCAATGGAAAGATAAACTTTCAAATGATCAAAACCTTGATCTGCTCTGTAAGAAATCGCGCGACTGGTAAAAAGCGAAGCGAAACATTTCTGACAAGCTTGCATCAATTCCTTCTCTCCTCGAATATTCAAAAAAGTTTCTTGCTGACCGGCAAAACTGGCGCTAGGCAGGTCTTCCGCCGTCGCTGAACTGCGTACCGCCACATCCGTGTTGGGACCATAACTACGACACAGTTTATGATAAGCCTCGGCAATTTCCTGGCTTAATTCAGGGGGAAGGGGAGCCTGATTGATTAACTGCCTAATTTGTTTTGATTTTTTCATCAAATCTTTCACGTTATGCACATTTAATTCTCGCAAAATAGCTTCCATCTGTTTTTTAATGCCCGCCTTTTCAATCAAATAACGGTAAGCCAAGGCCGTGATCGCGAAACCATTGGGAATATTAATCCCCTTGGGAGTAAGTTTGCGATACATCTCACCCAACGAAGCATTTTTTCCGCCTACCAGAGCTACGTCTTTAATCCCTAGCTCTGAAAACCAGAGAATAAACTTTTTGTTCTTAGAGAGCATAACGATTGTATTAAAAATTATTAAATCATTATACCATTTCTGGCTCGCTTTTAAAAGTACAATCGTTCGAATTTGACAATCCCGCTTTTGACTTTAAAATGGCGTTACTTTCAGCAATAAATTTCTACCAGAACAGCAGTGGGAGAAAATTAATGCCGAGGGTTTTAATTCTTAACGACATGCTGTTTTTATTATGACCAAAACAACTGATCCTCAAAATCCAATGCAGGAGCTTTTAAAGCTAACTCCTGTTTTTAAAGTACCCGCGCTAGGCGCGTTAATAGAAGGTGCGATCGTGGAAATCGTGAAAAACAGAATTGTAGTGGATCTTGGCGGCAATCTGACTGGCGTAGTGGCTGGCAAGGAAATTCACGATGAGAAAAAGACTGCTCTGGATCTCAAAATAGGTGACAAGATTAAAGCGGTCGTCATTATGGAAGAAAATGAAGACGGACTTGTGGTTTTATCTTTGCGCAAAGCGGCTCAATTAAATTCTTGGGACAATGCTCTTAAGATGTTTGAAGAAAGTGTCACTTTCCAAGTCAAGATTTTGGAAGCCAACAAGGGCGGACTTTTAACTGAAGCCGGTGGACTCAAAGCTTTTATTCCGGTTTCACAACTGTCACCCGTGCATTATCCGCGCGTGGAAGGTGGCAATCTCAACCGCATCTTAGATAAACTCAATGCTATTGTGGGTAAACTTTTAACCGTGAAAGTAATTGGACTGGATGCAGAAAACCGCAAATTGGTGCTTTCGGAAAAAGAAGCGCTTTCTGAAGAAAGAGATCAAACTTTATCTGGCTTAAAAGTGGGACAAAAAGTTAAAGGCACAATCTCCAGCATCGTCAGCTATGGTGTTTTCGTGGCTTTTAATGGTTTGGAAGGGCTAGTGCACATTTCCGAGATTGCCTGGGGACACGTGAGTGACCCCCGACAATACGCTAAAATAGGGGATGAAGTAGAAGTACTGATTATTGGCCTAGATGGAGGAAAAATTTCTCTTTCTATGAAACAACTACGTCCCGATCCTTGGGTGGAAATCGCTCAAAAATATAAGCTGGGAGATGTTGTAGAAAGTAAGATAACACGCCTTACCCCCTTTGGTGTATTTGTGCAAATGGAAGGCGACATTAACGGTCTGGTGCATTTGTCTGAAATTTCACATAAAATCGTGAGAGATCCGGCTGATTTTGTCAAAGTAGGACAAATAATTAAGACTAAAATTATTAATCTAGATTTAGAAGAACATCGTATTGGCCTTTCTATTAAAGCTTTAATCCCCAATCCTAAAGAACAAGTAACCGAAGAACCTAAAAAACCAGAAACGGAAAAACCAAAAGAGAACAAAACCGAAGAACCGGAAGACAAAACAACAAAAGAACAAATAAACACTGGGGCAGAAAAACAGAGTACAGAAGAAAAGGAAGCTAAAACTAAAAAAACTCCCAAGAAAACAGTGGCAAAGAAAAAAACAGAGGAACCAAAGGACGAAGGAACTAAAGAACAAAAGGTGAAAAAGAAAGAACCTAAAGCCAAGAAAATTACCAAAAAAGAAGCATAAGCAAACAAATTCAATTTTTTTACATTTTCTAAGCGTGCCGGGGGTAAGGGTTGTAGGGGAAGGGGGCAGAGGCTTTTCCACTCCGAGCCCCCTCCCCTACAAAAACATTTACCAACAATTCTTATGGTTTCTTTACGTACTTGTATAGGCTGCCGACAAAAGTTCCCTCAACTAGAACTGCTCAAGATTACCAGATTAAAGAATCAAACCATTAAGATAATTTTCCCTCTAGTAAAAGAAATGGGGGAGTCTGGTCGTAGCGTCTATCTCTGTCCCAAAACGGGATGTTTTGATAAATGTTTTAAAAGAAAAGGTAAGGATGGAGTAGAATATGGGCTGAAAGTAAAGGTTGATGATAAAACACGTAACTCGATTTTAGAAAAGATCGATAAAACAGAGAATTAATTTTTTAAATTCTATATTCTATATTCCAAGCTCTAGATTCTAAATTTCAAACTGAATATAACCGACTCAATCCTGCTCAACGAGAAGCCGTGGATACTCTGGAGGGTCCCGTGATGGTGATTGCCGGTCCGGGCACTGGTAAAACTCAAATTCTCGCTATGCGGGTAGCCAACATTCTACAGAAAACCCAAGCCAAACCGCGCCACATTCTCGCGCTCACTTTCACCGAAAGCGCAACGGCCAACCTGAAAAAACGTTTAATCTCTATCATCGGTCAAACAGGCTATTTCGTGGACACTTTTACTTTTCACGGTTTTTGTAATGAGATTATTCTCACTTTTTCGGGTAAATTCGCGTTTGCCAGAGAATTGGAACAACTCACAGACGTGGAAAAATATCAAATCTTAGAGAGTATTATAGATCGCTTGCCACTAAAAACACTCACGGCTTTCGGCGATAAATATCACTATCTCAATGACATTGCCAAAACCATCGTCAATCTCAAACGAGAGAATATCTCTTTAAACAAATACACCGAGGTCATTCAAAATGAGGAACAAAAGCTGGAGAAGCTGGAAAAAATCAATCCCCGCACAAACAAGCCTACTGGAAAATGGTTGGAACAAGAGAAATTGATCAAAAAAAATCTAGAAATGCGCCAGGTTTATGAGGCTTATCAAATAGAGCTTAAACAAAGAGGACGTTATGATTACGAAGATATGTTGCTTTCTGTAATCGAAAAACTACAAACCGATGAGGAGCTTTTGGCGATTTATCAGGAAAAATATCTCTATGTGCTGGTGGATGAATATCAAGACACCAATAGCGCGCAGAACAAGCTCGTGGAGATTCTCACTTCTTATTGGGAAGAACCCAATCTGTTTGTGGTAGGAGACGATGATCAGTCTATTTTCCGCTTTCAGGGCGCTTCTCTGGAAAACCTACTTTACTTTGAACACAAATATCCCCGCCTCAAAAAAATCGTGCTCACAGAAAACTATCGTTCCGTGCAACCGATTTTGGACGCCGCTTCCAGTGTAATCAGCCACAACCAAACCCGCCTTGTAAACACCATGCCCGGATTAGATAAAACACTTCTCTCTCAAGTAAAATTATAAATTAACTTACTTTTTATTCTTCATAATTTTGCCAGCCACCAGCCACCAGCCACCAGTTGCCATTCAGCTTTGTGAATTTTCCAGCGGAGCAGTGGAAAGCTTTTTTGTCGCGGAGAAAATCAAGGAACTGCATGAAGCAGGCACGCCTTTCAATGAAATCGCCGTGATTTACCGGGAAAACAAAGACGCTTTGGATTTGATAGATACTCTCGCGCAAACAGAGATTCCCTTTCGCGTGGAAGGAGGGGAAGATGTGTTGCGCGACCAAGAAGTGCGAAAGCTTTTGAATTTATTTAAAGTAATCAACAATCCCTACCAAGATTTACTGCTGTATGAAATATTACACTATCCCTTTTTTCAGATAAACACACTGGACCTCTACAAAATCGGTTACACCGCGGGAAGGGCTAATAGAAAAATTTTCGCAGTAATCTCCACGCTTCCTTCTGTCATTCCGGCTTGTCCGGAATCTGACAAAGCAAACAACCAAACCGAAAAATTGTTAGATTCCCGGCAAAGCGAGAATGACAATTTTTTGTTAGACAACCCTCAAGCTCTCCAAAAAGTAGTGGCCTTGATTTTAAAATGGTCTCAGGACGCGGCGAATAAAAGCTTGGTGGAATTTTTTGAAATTGTTTTAAATGAAAGCGGTCTTTTGAATTACCTTATGCGACTGGAAAATCAGGCAGAAACACTCAACCGTTTTAATAGTCTTTTTGACACAGTTAAAAACCTAAATCGCAACAATCGCTTCTTAAACCTAGATATTTTTCTGAAGCAAATCACCACCATGGAAGAATACAGACTCAAACTGGAGGAAGAAAAAATTCAAACCGCGAATGAGGCGGTCACCCTTACCACCGCGCACAAAGCGAAGGGGACTGAATTTGAAGTGGTTTTCATAACAAAACTATTTGACGGAAAGTGGGGCAATAAACGTGAGCACTCTTTGATCAAACTACCACCCACTATTTTTCAGGAAGTTCAGCAAGAGATTGACTCCAACGAAGAAGAACGGCGACTCTTTTTCGTCGCGCTAACTCGAGCCAAAAAAGCAGTCTATCTTTGCCACTCCCAGACTTATAGCCAAAATGGCAAGCAAAATAAAACCACAGTTCCCGCCCTGTTTTTGGGAGAAATTGATCCCACGTTAATTACGCTTCTGGAAAGCAAATCTTACGAAGACGCGACACTCCCCAGACTAATCCAAAATTTAAAAGTTCCCGCGAATTCTTATAGTATCGCGGAAACAGATTTCTTACGCGAGATTTTAAAAGAATTTAGATTAAGCGTTACCGCTTTAAACAACTATCTGGAATGTCCGTGTAAATTTAAATTGCAAAACCTTCTGCGCATTCCTCGCGCTAAAACCAAAAGCCTTTGTTTGGGCAGTGCGGTACATTTCGCTCTGGAAGAAACTAATCTTGAATTTTTAAAAACCAACCAATTCCCCACGGTAGATTTTATGCTAAAATCTTTCGAAAAAGGCCTCAAAAAAGAAATTCTTACTCAAGAAGATTTTTTGGATAGTCTCACAAAGGGGGAAGAGCTCGTGAAAAAATTTTATGCTCAATACAAGGCCCACTGGATTAAACCCCTGAAAGTAGAATACAACTTTGGCCGACACAGTGTGTATTTGGGGGAAATTCCTTTAACGGGAAAACTGGACAAGGTTGAGTTAATCGATTCACAAATCAACACTGTCAATGTGGTGGATTATAAAACAGGCAAATTTAAAACCCGCAACGAAATTCTCGGCAAAACCCAAAATAGTAATGGCGATCTTTCCCGTCAGCTGGTTTTTTATAAGCTTCTGGCTGAAAAGGACCCGCTTTTTGGTTATCAAATCACAGAAGGAGAACTGAATTTTATAGAGCCGGGTGAAAAAGATAATTTCCATCAAGAAAAATTTGAGCTTACTTCTCAAAGTGTTTTAGAGCTGGAAAAACTCATTCAAGACGCCTGGCAAAAGATTTTGAATCTAGAATTTGATTGTACGGAAGATAAGAGCTGTTGTGAAAAATGCGATTTTCAAGGAATCTGTATGAAAAGGAATTTCTAATAACTAATTTCTAAATCCTAAATAAATTTCAAGCACCAAATCACAAATTACAAACAAATTACAATTATTAAATGACCAAAATTCAAAACTATTACAAAAAAGTGGAAAACCAAAGATTTTTAATCGGGGGGATTAAGAGTAAAATACGGGTACTTATTTTTTAAATATCCTTATGGAAACATTTGAGAATGGTTCTATGTGCCACTGTCCCAAGGGCCCACTGGGAATCTTAATGAAGGCTTTATTTTCTCTTCTGCTTGTTGTGCTAATTGTGGGAGGCATTGCCTATACCAAAAAGTTAAATAAAGAAACCCGTTACGTTGGTCAGGAAATTGAAACCAAAAATAGCATCACCGTCAGTGGACAAGGGGAAATTTACGCTAAGCCAGACTTAGCCTTGATTGATTTGGCTGTCACCACGGAAAGCAAAACTGTAGCTAGGGCCATGACAGAAAATACCACCAAGATGAATGGAATTATCGCGACATTGAAAGATCTCGGGGTTAAAGAAAAAGATATCAAAAGTACCAACTTTAATGTTTCTCCCCGCTACGAATGGCCGCCCAGTGGTCAAAAAGTACTAGTGGGCTATATCGTGAATCAGAGCTTGCAAGTCAAAATCCGAGATCTAGATCAAAGTGGCGAGATTATTCAAAAAGCAGCTAGTGAAGGCGCGAATGAAATAGGGGATTTGGTCTTTACGATTGAAAACAAAGATGAGTTACAAAAACAAGCCCGCGCCCAAGCGATTCAGAAAGCTAAAACCAAAGCCGAAGAGTTGGCTAAAGAATTGGGGGTTAATCTGGCGCGCGTAACCGGTTTTAGTGAAAATCAATATTATGCTCCTTACACCGATAGAAATATGGGCATAAGTTCACTCAAAGAATCCGCCGTTTCTGCCATGCCTCAAATTGAAACTGGCGAAAATAAAATCGAAGCCAACATCTCCATTACGTACGAAATCAATTAAAGAACACTCACTACACTATTTCTGTAAACGAGAATTCTCCAGTGTGTTTACCTTTTGATTACGCGCTGTAAGCGGGTTGTAAGTATTATAAAACAATTCAATCAGTTCTTGGGTGTTCAAACGTTTATTTTTCAAACCCACGTTTTCCAACGCGGTTCTCACCACCAATACTCTTTGGCTAAGCTCCTTACGCATACTCTCAAATTCTTTGAGTCTTTGCTGATATTTAGCGGCACTGTCAGGGGGATTAACCTCTTCCCAAAACTGTGTAAAAATATTTTTGGACAGGAGCGAAGTATCTCGATCGTAGGGTATAATCATATAAAACTTCTTACTCATAATGTTGGAATATTCAATCAGGCGCCGTACATATTCCAGATATTCAAAAGTTTGTTTCTTAAGTAAGGGATTATCTTGTTTTTGGCCTAGCTTACTCAGATTATCAAGATACTTATCAATATCCAACTTGCGTGATTGCACTAAAATCTGCACCGGAAAATCTAAGGTATTCAAAAAACTTTGGTAGGAATAGATAATCGCACTACGTTCTTCTTCACTCTTAAGATTGAAATTAATACTAGCAACTTCCAAGACAGCCCGATGACCACCATTTTTTAAAACAACCGTATCATCTCTAATCTCAGCAATCTTGAGATAAAGTTGTGTACTATTAGCCGCGTTATTGTCGTTCTGTTGTATATTATTTTTATTCATATTTTTAGAAAAAATATTTTTAAGTAGAGGTTGACTGCATCGTTTTAAATTTATTTACAATTTCAGACTTAGCTTGACCAGTAATATCAGCCATTTCATCCGCTAATTCATCAGTCACAACGGGCTTTTGAACTGATTCGTTAAGTTGTGGAGAATTACCCGCGGTATCCAAAATTTGAGAGATTTGACCGATATCGGCAATTTTTAGAACATCTTTCTTTTCTTTTTTGACACGCTCTTTTTCCTCTAAGGAAGCAGTAAGGTTAACTGTCTGAAAAATATTTAAGTTCCCGGCCATCTGAACCCAGTAACGTTTACGTGGGTTAATAGCTGATTCAATGAGCAATAAAATTACACGAGGGAAAGTGAGATGATTAATCTTCAAAAACGCGATGGCTAGAGTCAAGAGAAGAATAATCAGTACAGAGGGAACCCAAAAAATAGCGGGCGTGGTAGGAGCAAAAGAAACGTAGATACTGTAAGCTAAAGTTCCGCCAACCACGCAGGTAATCAGCTGTTTTAAGGTAAGCGGACCAACTAATTTGTCTGCTCTTTCGACATCTTGAGGAATTTTGTAAAGTTCCATACTGTTTTATATATTGATTCATTATACTAAAAAACTGGTCATTTAGAAAGAATTTAAGTTAAAAAGGAGGGGCAAACCTGCTATACTAAAAAAGCTTCTTATCTTTTATGCTTTCTAAAATGCAACTAACTGATCAAAATTTCGCCACAGAGGTATTGTCCTTTTCAGGGATAGCACTGGTAGATTTTTTCGCCGAGTGGTGTGGCCCTTGCCGCATGATGGCACCGGTGATTGAAGAAATAGCCCAAGAAAATACTAACCAAGAGGTAAAAATAGGGAAAATCAATGTAGACGAGAGTCCTCAAACCGCCAGTCAATATGGGGTCATGAGTATTCCTACTCTAATCTTTTTTAAAAACGGTCAGGAGGTAGCAAGAATGATGGGAGCACAAAGTAAAACAAGATTACTTGAGCAAGTTCAGCAACTAAGTTAACGCAAATAAATGATGTTGTTCTTCAGAAAAATTCTTATTCAACTAATCAATTTTTACCAAAAGATCCTTTCTCCCGACCATTCTTTTTGGGCTAAAAAGATTTTTCCTTGGGGATACTGCAAATTTCAACCAACCTGTTCGGAATATAGCAAACAAGCGCTTCAAAAATATGGAGTAATGAAGGGGGGAATTAAAACAATTTGGCGGATTCTGCGTTGCAATCCTTGGAGCAGGGGAGGAAAAGACCCACTTTCCCATTGACCTTGCTGGTTTATGCTTTATATTTCCCTTCGTTAAATATTTCAATTTGTCATTCTGACTTGTTCAGAATCTGTCCTTCAATCTTTTAAAATCTAGTTATGTTTGCTGTTGTAGAAATTAAGGGGAAACAATATCTGATTTGCCCCAATGAAAAACTCGCTGTTGATAAATTAGGAGACGAACTCAAAGAAGGGAGTGAACTAGTTTTTGATAAAGTACTTTTATTGGACGATGGTCAAAAAGTAGAAATAGGTACGCCTTATCTGGAAAATGTTACCATTTCCGCCGTCTTTGAGGAGGCCATTAAGGGTAAAAAGTTGATTGTGTTTAAAATGAAAAGACGCAATCGTTCTAGTGTTAAAAGGGGACACCGTCAACAATATTCGCGGATTAAAATAGGGGAGTTTGGGAAAATTAATCAACCTTCTTCTAAGACAGAGAAAGAAGAAACTAAACCTAAAGTTAAAGCAGAAAAACCTAATATTCGTCAACCAAAACCAGTTCCAAAAGGTAAAGATGCCAAAAAAATCACTAAGTCGGTAGTGGAAAAAACTGTCAAAAAGACAATCACTAAAAAAACCGCTGGTGTTTAGCTACCTTCATGATCACTGTCTTTGCGCAGTTGCTCTAAACACTGATTCAAGTCAGTCGGCAGAGGAGCAATAAAGGTGTTTTTTTGGGTGGCGCCCGGCAAGATCAAGTTTAATTGATGAGCATGGAGAAATTGACGCTCGAGTCCATACTTATTTTGGAATAATTGATTAATTTTATGTTGACCATAGTCTTGATCACCAACTACGGGATAACCAATCGTTTTAAAGTGCACCCTAATCTGATGAGTGCGCCCAGTCGCGATTCTAACTTCCAAATAACTACAATCAGTTAAATATTCTTTGACTAGATAATAAGAAAGGGCATTGCGGCTACTCAAAGAAACTTGTACTGAAGTACGTCCACCCCTTTTTTTTAAAGGAGCATCAATGGCTCCTTGCGCAGGAACTAGTTTACCTTTGATTAAGGTTAAATATTTCTTTTCTATCTGACGAGTGCGAAAAAGTTCCTGTAAATAAGTTTGAGCCTTAAGCGTTTTGGCTACCAGAAGTAATCCAGAAGTATCTCTGTCTAAACGATGAACAATTCCAGGCCGTTCACCAGCAATTTTGTTGATTGTGGGAAAAGCTTCGCGCAATAAAGGCAAGAGTGCCTTAGTTTGATGCTCACTCACTCCCGCGTAAACAACACAACCAGCTGGTTTATTAATCACGGCCAACTCTTCATTCTCAAAAATTACCTCCAACAAGGAAAGAGAGGATGATTGTGGCATAAAAAATTATTTAAGCTGCTTTTTGGTCACTGAAAAGTTTAGCTCGGATTTCCTCTGCTTTCTTTTGATCTTCTTCCTGTTTTTTTGTAGTTCTCTGTTTCACTTCTAAAGCTTGCCAATCAGTTTTACATTGATCTCGCAGTTTTTGAATTTGTTCATCATGCTTTTCCGCCAATTCGTTGAATTTTTCAATTTCTTCTTCAAATATTTTAATCAATTCGTCAATCTGTTTTTGGGAAAGTTTAGGGATAGATTCAATAATTTTTCTTTTTTCTTCAATGGTCAAACTTAAAGATCCCGCGATCAGTTGTAAAAAATACATTTCATTAAACCGAAGCGAATGCGCAGGAACCTTGATCACTGTGATAAATTTAGGGTCCTGATATTTCCCTCCTTGGTCAGTAGTCATAAGTAAGATTTTAAAACACCCTTTATTTTAAATAAGATTTTTAATAAGACAACTTTTTCTCATTTTAAGACAATCTTGTTCAAGACTGAAGAGTGGGTATAATACTTTCAGCTTTATTCTCTTAATGCATTAAATCAATGAAAAATATTTATCTAATCGTCTTTATCGTTTTTGTGGTTTTAGTGATTATTGTAGCCTTTGAAAACTTTGCCACTTCCAAAATTCCTGTTTTTTTCTTCACCTGGATGGCCAATACTCCTCTTACTTTCCCATTCTTGGGTAGCGCGATCTTTGGTTTTTTAGCAGGCATTTTCTTCACCCTGTATTTCAAGTCTAAAGACGAAGGAGGAGAAGACGATTTCTAAACTAGCGCATTAAGCGAACAAAAAAAGATATCAACATAGACACTTCTTCTTTTATTGGTGAGGTTATTCGTTGTATTAAAAAAACTTGAATTCTAATTGATTTCGTATAATATCTGTGTACAAGATATTTTTATTTTCTCATTATGGACATCCTTAAATCTCTTTTTAACTCCAGGACTAGAATCAAACTATTACAACAATTTTTACTCTACCCCGAGAAAGAGTACTACATTAGAGAGCTAACCCGTTTACTGAACGAACAGATTAATTCAATCAGAAGAGAATTGATCAATCTTAGAAAAATTGGTTTGTTGCGCTCTAAAACCGTCAATCGGAAAAAATTCTTTTCCGTTAATAGTCTTTTTGTTATTTATCCTGACTTAAAGAATATTTTTCTAAAAACCCAGGATTCCAAACAACAGATTATCCGAAATATCGTGAATATGGGAGAAATTTTTCTGTTAATTTTAGGTGGAATTTTTACTGAAAATGAAAAATCCAAAGTAGATATTTTTATTGTGGGAGAAGTTAACAAAGGAGAATTGGAGCATTTTATTGAAAATATTAGTAGCAACGACAATATTCGTTATTCCATTATTGACCGTGATAACTTTCTTTACCGCTTGGAATATAATGACAAATTTATTCAGGAAGTTCTTAATGACACAAAAAACATCATCGCAGTTAATAAACTTAAGCGTTACACGGATAAAATCAGAAAAATTTAAATTATAGAGAAGAATCCTCTTGTTTTTTTAAAAAGCTTTTTTATAGTGGGCATACATGTTTTTTAAGATAAGATATGTTAAAACAACTCCTACAAGCCTTTCAAAAATCTAGCTTAAGGGAAAAAAGTCTACCGTTGCTTAAACCAGGCATGACGGTGAAAGTCCATCAAAAAATCAAAGAAGGGGCCAAGGAGCGCGTTCAGATTTTTGAAGGGTTATTAATTCGTAAGAGAGGCAACCAAGAGAATCTGGCTAGTTCATTCACTGTTAGAAGAATTCTAGAGGGAGTAGGGGTAGAAAAAACTTTCCCCTGTCACACAAATTCAGTCGTCAAAGTTGAAATAGTTAAAGACTCCAAAGTTAGAAGAGCTAAGCTCTACTATATGCGCAATTTGTCTGGTAAAAAGGCGCGCTTAAAATCTAGAGAATTAGAGGGAATCGTTTCTACAACCGAAGAAACTAAAGAAGAAGTCAAGTTAAAACCCACACTTGAACAGGAAGAGAAAATTGAGGTTGTAGGAGAAGAAATAAGCCAAAAGGAAGACAAAACGAAGGAAAGCTGACTATGAAAGTTTTAATTATTGGTAATTACGGAGCAGACAATCTAGGCGATGAAGCAATCCTAGAGGGTGTTTTGCAGTCACTCATAAAAACGGGTCTGTCTAAAAAAAATCTTGAAGTTCTTTCCGCGAACCCAGCAAAAACACAACAAGAACATCAAGTCAAAGTTTTTTATGTTCTACCCTGCGGCATTCATTCCTTTTTAAGAGGTACTGTTTTGCAAACCATCTTAATCATACGAAAAACAGACAAAATTATTCTCGGGGGTGGGGGACTGTTCAATGAAGATAAATTCAAAGCCCTCCTGCTTTGGGGGGAACACGTTCTTTTGGCCCGAATCTTCCATAAACCGCTTTTTATCTATGCCAACAGTATAGGCCCCGTTAAAACAAAAATAGGGGAGTGGATTATTAAAAAAGTTTTTAGCTACGCTACAGTTGTCTCTGTGCGCGATCGAGCTAGCCTGGAGCTCTTACTCAAACTGGGTATTACTCAAGCAAAGATTCATCTTACCACCGATGCAGTCTGCAGTCTTCCGATTAAAATTCCTACAAAGAAATCTGTCAAAAAAATAGTTTTTTCGTTTAGGGGAGGCATTAAATGGACGGAGGCCATTTTGGATGAGATTACTGGTTTGATAAATTGGCTACAAATAAAAAAATATCAGCTCATTCTTGTATCATTTCAGAAATATCAAGATAGTGATCTAAAAATAATTAAATCCATAGAAAAAAAGTTGAGTAATACTGGTGGTGTATCAATACAACATATTTCAGGTTATCAAAATTACCTCAAATTAATTCAGAACGCTCAATTGGTGATAGGGACTCGCCTACATTCAACTATTTTTGCTTTACTGGCAGGGATACCGGTGATTGGTATTTCTTATAGCCTTAAGGTTAGAAATTTTATGGAAGACAATCAGATGGGGGAATATGTGATTGATCTGAATCAATTAGGAAGAGGACTGTTACAAAATTTAGTAAAGAAAACCCTAGCACATAGCACAATTTATCGTCAGAAATTAATTAAACAAAAAATCAGCTTGCAAAAAAAGGCAACGGTAAATTTGGCATTACTCAAACATTTCCTAGTCAATTAGTTTTTTCTTAAGCGCCTTCTCGGCTGCTTGTTCCTCGGCCATTCTTTTGCTAGGCCCCTTTCCTTTGGCAATCAGTTTATCACCTAGATAAGCTCCCATAACAAAAGCTTTCGCGTGATCAGGCCCACTAGAAGAAATTTCGCGATACTCCGGGGTAATACTCACTTTTTCTTGGGCAATTTCTTGAAATTCAGACTTAGCATCTTTGTAGAGCTTCTTTTTTACAATCACTTCTAATTGCGGCAAAACAAATTTTTGAATCACGCTCTGGGCTTTCTCTAAACCTTGATCTAAATAAACCGCCCCGATTAAAGCTTCCAGGGTATTAGCTAAAAGATAATCTTTTTCACGCCCTCCAGTCCCTTCTTCCCCTCTACCCAGTTTAAGATAACTACCCAAATCAAGCTGACGCGCTACTTTAGCCAAATTTTCCTTTCTCACCAAGGCCGCTCTTAGGTTAGTTAAATGTCCTTCAGGTTCTAGAGGATATTTGTGATATAAAAAACTGGTTGTAATAAACTCCAAAATGGCATCTCCTAAGAATTCTAATCTTTCATTGTTTTCCGCTTGGTCTTTTTTGTGTTCATTAAGATGAGAGCGATGCGTAAAAGCTGTTTCGTAAAGCCCTTCTTTCTGAAAAGTAAATCCAACTTGTTTTTCTAAATTTGAAAGCATAAAAAAATTAACAATTTTCCCCTTCTTTTAAAATCGCGTTCAAAACCCCATTAATGAACCGTGAGCTATTTTCACTACCGTATTCTTTAGCCAGTTCAATTGCTTCATTGATGGCAACAAGATGAGGCAGATCGGGGATAAACTTGATCTCATAAATTCCTAAACATAAAATCAAACGATCAATGAAACTAATTTTTTCTAACGGCCATTCTGGAGCAAAGTGGACAATACTCTTTTGAATTTCTTCTAAATGTTTTTTGATTCCTTTTAGCGTTGCATAGATAAAATCCAAATCTTTTTTTTGGGCTTTATTGGTTTTATTTTCCTCCTCTAAGATGTAATCAACCATTTTGCGCAGCTCTCTTTCATTAATCTCCTTAATCTGGTTAAATTCCAAATTAAAAAGTGCCTTAATGATTATTTCGCGAATTTTATGACGGGAAAGCGACATGTGTTTAGGCTTTAATCTTTTTAATTATTTTTTTGGGAGCCTCTTTGTGGCCAACCTTTAGAATCTGTCTACCTTGATAAGTACCACAAGTGGGACAAATATGGTGGGCCAGTTTTTTATTTTTACACTGGGGACATTCTACCAACTTAACCAACCCGCTAATTTTAGCGCGCTTTTTGGTTTGGTAAGCTCCAAAACACTTATCGCGCTCAGAACGAGTAACTTTTTTCTTAGGTACGGCCATAAAAAATAATTCAAAATTTAAAATGCAAAATTAATGAAACTAGAAAGACGGGGGCATTCTAAAACAAAGTAGGGGAGAGGACAAGAAAAATAAAAAATTTCTACGTAATACCCCCTTGATAAAGGGGGTTGGGGGATTTGAGACATTGGTCAATAATTCATCTTAATAAATACGTACCCGTGAATTCAAACCCCCTTGTCCCTCTTACCAGGGTATAGGACAAAGGGGGACTCATCCCTTGTTATAGTTTTAACTTTGCACAATGTATCTTGTGCAAATATAAATCTCTCTCACTTACCTGCCCCTCTAACAAGGAGGGTTTGAGTTCTTTACCTATTTATTTGCCCTACAATGCGTTTTTAGAATTCTAACGACTCAACAACCGTCGCCCCTCCCTACCCTCTATTGCCCTTTATCATCCTTCACTACCCTTTGGGTTTTGAAATTTAGTGTTTCTTCTCCTAATCAGCTAAAAAGCTACAAGCTACGAAGCTAGTCTGAATTTTCTTTCAATCTGGTTTTTTAAATACCCTTCTGCTTGAAGCAAGGAAACTCCCAAACAAAATTCCTCGAAAAAGACTAGCTTGCTCCCCTGCTCTTGTTTAAAATATTGATTGTTTTCTAATATAACATCTTTACCTCGAGCTAGCTCTTCGGCCTGATTTTGACTCAGATTAATCCTATTCTTTGCGGCAAACTGGCCGAAAATTTGCGCGACCATCGTGGTTAACTTTAATTCCAGGCCGTAAATTTTACCCAAACAAATTCCTGCTTTTTGAATAGAGATAATCTCTTTAAACGTTAAATACGCTTCGGGCTTAATCCAAACAACATTTTCAATTTCCGTGAACAAAAAATCCTCAAAGATCGTAGGCCGAATATCAAATCTTTCTTTCAAAAACCCCAGATATTCCAATTTCTTTCTGTCTTTTAAAATAGTTTCTCTTAATGATGTTCTTTGTTTTAATGTTTTATTGTTATGGTGTTCTAGTGTTCTGGTGTTCTCGTGTTTCTTCAGCTTAACCACAAAAAAGCCTTCCGTGTTGTGGAAATTGGGAATCATCCTGATTCCCCTTGTAATAACTTGATCAAATTTTTTACCCTGCCATTCGGAGGTGGCTGACAAAAATTTTACTCCTTTCAATCCAATTTCTTCAACCCCTACTTCTTTCGAGAACTGTTCCAATAGCTCTTGAATCACGGCCTCATTTTCCTCCGGAGCGTAGGTACAAGTGGAATAAACTAGAACTCCACCGGGCTTCAAAGACCGCCAAGCCGATTTGAGTAATTGCTTTTGTTCCCCGGCCAGACGCTGGATCAGATTTTCACTCCACATTTTAAAATACAGCGGATCTTTACGCGCCACACCTTCCGCGCTACAAGGCGCGTCCACCAGCACCTTGTCAAAAGTTTCAGGTAGATAATCCCCTATTCTCTTGCCATCTAGTCTGGTAATCAACGTATTCAGACAACCTTGTTGCTCCAGATTAAAAATTAAACTACCCGCGCGTTGGGAATTGTATTCATTGGCAACTACCACTCCCCTATTTTGCATTTTGGCAGCAATTTGCGTGGTTTTACTGCCCGGCGCCGCGCAAAGATCCAGTACTACTTCATTCGGCTGAGGATCCAAAATTTCCACGGGCAACAAAGAAGCTGCTTCCTGCACGTAAAACAAGCCCGCGAAATACTCTAGGGTTTTCCCCAGAGGCACATCTCTATTTTCCCTGTCTATCCAAAAACCCTCCTGACACCACGGAATCGGTTTCAGTTGCCAATCGTTTTGTTCCGCTCTTTTTTTAAATTCCGTCACGGGAATTTTGAGTGTGTTAACTCGAACAGATTTGGGCAAAGGAAAATTACAGAGCCGTAAAAACTCCTCCCATTCGCCTTCTGGAATTAATTTTTGATAATGTTCAATAAATTGTGGCGGTATTTGCATTCAACTAATCAACAATTTTCACAAACTTTCTCTTTCCTGCCTGAATTACCTGTCCTTCAGGTTTAATAATTAAATTAACATCCTCCACTTTTTGATCATTTACCTTTACTCCGCCTTGTTCAATCAAACGGCGGGCGGCGGATTTGGAATCCACCATACCAGCGTTGACTAACACATCCACAAGATTCAGAGATTCTTTTAACTTATACTCTTCTATTTCTTCCGGTTTCTCCTTATTTTGAACAACACTCACAAAACACTTTTCCGCCTCTTGCGCGGCAGACAAACCATCGTAAATCTGTACAATCTCACGTCCCAGTC
>CAZPDC010000002.1:0-23043 GCA_964585215.1 uncultured Candidatus Peribacteria bacterium | reverse complement strand
TGCCACTGCTTTCTATGTCTGATTCTTTTTTCAAACTAAAAATCTACTGCCCCTTGAGGGTTTGAGGTTTGATTTAGAGGGTTCATGTAATTGATTTTTAAAACTGAAAACCCTATAATAAGAAGATAAAAATGAAAAATAAAAATGGGAAAAATCGCTCCAGCGGGACAAACCGAAATTATCGAAATGCTACAAAAAGCGGAGAGCGCGAGAAGTGCCAAAAATTATCGGAGCGCGATTCAAATTTGTGAAAAAATTTTAGCGAAAGACCTGGATTGCGCGGAAGCCTACGAAGAACTAGCGGATAATTTGATCAGCCTAAGGCAACCGCGTAAGGCTGAAAAAGCTCTAAGAAGAGCGCTTCTGATTGCTCCAAACAGTGGTAAAGCGCATTATCTTTTAGGAGTGGTCAAAAGCGGATTAAAGCAGTGGCTTTTCGCGGCGCATAGTTTAGAAAAAGCCAATCAATTCATTTCCAATAACGCGGAAATTTTGAGACATCTCGGCTGGAGTATTTTTCACTCCGGCAGCGAAGCGGAAGGTTTAGCGGTTTTGGAAAGAGCGCGCAACCTTGATCCCACGAATGAGGCAATCTTAACCGATTTGGGGTTGTGCTATTTGGAGCTAGGCGATTCACAGAAATCCGCGACCGTTTTTCAAAGCATTCTGCGTTACAATCCGACTAATCAAAAAATCCGCAAATATCTCGCGACTCTTAAAGAGTAGTGTAAAATAGAGCCACTTTAAGTTTTAAATGCAAATGCGGCATTGGCTGAACTTGTTTTGGTTAGATTGGTTGCGCAACCGTCGGATTTTTGTCTTGAGCGGTCTAGCGCTCCTGATTTTAACTTTTGGTTTTAGCTTAGTTTCGGCGGGAGCACTCTGGATGAAACAGGGTAGTCAGAATTTTTGGCGTGACCATAATTTATTTTTAGAAATCAAATCAGAAGTGGCCCTAGATTCTTCCTTATTAACTAGCCTAAAGGAAGCTCTGGGAGAACAGAAAATTAAAACACAAATTTTAACCCAAACGGAAATTTTGGGGGAATTTAAGACAAATTTTCCGGAAATAACGCAAATGTTTACTGGAGAAACGGTTGAGTTTTTACCAACTTATCTAAAGTTAGATTTTTCGGAGGGGAAGAATAAAAGTAACCTCCCTATTTTTTTAGAAAATATTTTTACTAAACCACCCTTTGGTGAATTGGTGGCGTGGGAAGAGGGTCGTCAAGAATTCAGCAACCTTAACCAAACCAAGCTTTTTTTTGAAGAAGGAAGTTTATTTTTAGTTTTACTACGTTTGCTAATCTTTATCCTCGCGGCAGTTACATTGACCTTGACTCAATTTTCTTGCCAAAAACCGCAATTGGCACAGGAAGAATTGACGCGGTTAAAAATTTTGGAGACATTAACAGTGATGGTATTGACTGGTTTGGGGACTTTGTTTGTTTGGTTGTTTTTAAACTGGTTGAAACAAGATTGGTTGATTTTTAGCACACTGCCTATCACAACCTTAAAAGGAAATAGTTTTTGGCTGGTTTTGGCAATTGAAGAAATCCTACTATTTGGAGTTTTGCAGGCGGGTTTAACTTGGTTAGTAGAAAAAAAATATGACTAGGTCTTTTTTGGTGGAGGGTTTTATTTTGAGGAAAAGAGATTTTGACGAGACAGGTCGTCTTTTTTCAGTCTATACTAGAGAAATTGGTAAGATTACTGTTTTAGCCAAAGGAGTGCGCAAGATCAATTCCAAATACGGTGGAATTTTAGAAAACTTAAATCAGGTCAGATTATCCCTTTATCACGGTAAAAATTTTTACCTTTTACAAGAAGCGCAACTAATTTTTAATATTCAAACTTTTTGGCAAAATTGGCCTAGAACTCTCTCTGGTTTTCAGGTGATGGAGACGGTAGACAGAATTTTGGAGGAAGAAAAAGTAGTAGGGGGTTTATTTGAATTATTAGAAGAAACCACGCGACATTTTATTACTTTTAAAAAAACCGATTGGTTGGCCACGGTTTTTTATTTTAATTTATTGAAACTATTGGGTGGAATTTCTTCTTTTAATCATTGTAGCAAATGTGGACAGAAGTTTTCAGGTGAACGTGGTTTTTTGACCTCTCGGTTAAGCTTATTATGTCAAACTTGTCTTGATCCGACCAAACAAATTTTAGAGACGGTGGAGGGGAAGTTAATCCAGATTCTGAATTTTTTAGAAGAAGAGCCGCTGGCCCGGCAACTTTCTTTACGCGTTAGTCAAAAAGAAATCCAAGCCATAAATAGTTTGGTGGATCTGTATCAAAGAAGCGCTTTTGATAAACGGTTAAAGACTATTGATTTCCTGTGCCGTGATAATAAGCCGTTTAAGATTGGTGCCCACGGGCGTACAAGTCATCAAGGTGAGTTGATTAGCGATGTTTTGCGTGAGAATCTCTACCTCTGAAGGCAAAACCGTTTTTTTAGCGGTGACCTGGTATTCATATTTTTTTTGTCCATAGATAACCATCACCCGATCACCTAAATTAAGATGATGCAAGACGGCAAAGATATCTTTATAACGTCCGGGATCCCAAGGGTAGTAAGAGCTGTGACCGGTAACAAAAACATTGCCACCGGTACCCGGTAAAGCTGTGCCAGGGTAACGAATCACTCCTTCTTGTAAAGAGGCTTGAATGTCTTTTTCCAAGTTTCCCCAATCTTCTTTTATAAGGTTGGTGCGGGGTGGGTCGATTAAAGGAGCATTAATTTTTAGCGCGGGGATAATGAGACGATTATCGGGTGGTAAAAGGGAAATTAAATCCAGCTGATTAGCATTGCCCGCTTCAGGCAAGCTGGGGAGTTTATTAAGATGGTTTTGCAAATCAATGAGATTGTTCTCGTAGGCCAAGGTGGGATGTGAACCCAGTCTGTCTTTTACCCAAAAACTAGCGATTTTAAAATAAGCGGGCAAATTTAAAAGTAATAAAATGACGACAAAACTGGCGGTAGTGGAAAAAACAAACCTCACCAACCCACGTTCATAAAATTTCTTCCGCGGACGTGTGAAGGTGAAGATTTTACCAGTAATAGAAACCTCCTCTACTTGAAATTTAAAGTGAAATTGAGGCATGGGGAGCACTGAATTAAAACATTAAAACATGAAGAGTAATAAGAGAATTATGAAGGAGTGAAACGACTGAAGAATTCCTTAGTGCCTTCATCCTCCGTAGTCCTGCCAAGACGGGAGACGAAGGAGGATTAAAACAAAGAGAAGAAACTTTAATTAGTTTATTTTAACACAGATTGTGTCTAGTTTCAATGGGCATTGTTATGTATTCTATACATTGATTTTATTTTTGTCAATATCGTGGGATTGATTAAATAATTGATTGGACGAAAGGGCTAGGGGGAAGTTATAATAAACGGGCTAAATAATTATGACTGAACCAAAGTTAAAATTACAGGATTTACGAGAGCAGTTTGAACGGGCTAAACGCGAACTAAATTTGTCACAACTAAGTGAGGAAATTATTGATTTAGAAGAAGAGGTAGAAAAGGAAGATTTGTGGCAAGATCAAGAAAAGGCCCAGCGCGTTTTAAAAGAATTGAAATTCAAGAAACTCAAAAGGGAGAATTGGGAGAAGTTGGAAAAGGAGTTGCAAGATTTGGCGACATTGGGAGATACTCTGGAAATAGAAGGGTTTTTAAAAGACTTGGAGGTTAAATTTAAAAAATTAAATTGGGAAACTTTTTTGACAGGCAAGTATGACCATTTAAATGCCCTAATGTCCTTTTCAGCAGGAGTGGGGGGGGACGACGCGGAAGATTGGGCCACAATGTTGGTCCGAATGTACAACCGTTTCTTTGAAAAGAAGGGTTGGATAACTACGATTATTGAAGAGCAAAGGACCGAACCAGGAATTAAATCGTTAATTTTAGAGGTAGAAGGGGAGAATGCCTATGGTTTATTAAAAAAAGAAAAAGGAGTACATCGTTTGGTGCGTCTTTCGCCTTTTAAAACCGCGGATTCGCGTCAAACTTCTTTTGTTTTGGTGGAAGTAATGCCAATTTTTCACGATAATCAAGAGGTGGAGGTTAAACCGGAAGATTTGAGAGTGGACACTTTTCGTTCTTCCGGCCCGGGAGGGCAACACGTGAATAAAACCGATTCGGCCATCCGTCTCACGCATTTGCCCACGGGGTTGGTGGTGACTTGCCAGAAGGAGCGTTCGCAGTTGCGCAATCGGGAAATTGCTTTGAAGGTCTTAAAGGCGCGACTGTGGGAAAAAATGATGGTCGAGAGAGCGAAAAAAGAAAAAGAACTGCGGGGTGAATTTGTGGAAGCGGGCTGGGGACACCAAATCCGCTCATATGTTCTGCATCCTTATAAACAAATAAAAGATTTGCGCACGGAAGTGACAAGAAGCGACGTTGAAAATGTACTGGATGGCGACTTGGGAGAATTTATTGAAGCAGAAATTAGAATTTAGAATTTTGAATTTAGAATTTGTTTCGAATTTCGGATTTCGATATTCGGGTTTTAGATTTAATATCCAGGACTCCAGGCTTATTTATAACTTTTTATACTTAACTTGTGGTTTTAGAAATTCAGACAGGTGAGAAAAATCCGGTGTTACGTAAAATTTCCACTTCCGTGGAGAAGTTTGATAAAGGATTAAAAAATTTTTGCGCGGATTTATTGGAAACGATGTTGAAAAAAGACGGGGTGGGACTGGCGGCACCACAGGTGGGACGAAACGAAAGAGTGATTGCGATAAGACTTCTGGGTAAACGGAGCGAGCAAGATGTGCGTGAATTAGTGATGGTTAACCCGGAAATTTTGGAACGTTCTTTAAAAACTGCCGTAGATGAGGAGGGTTGTTTGAGCTTGCCCGGGATATTACTCAAAATAGAAAGGGCGGAAGAGATTAAGGTCAGATTTTGTAGCCCCAAGGGAGAAGAATTGGTTTTGGTTTATACAGATCTACCCGCGCGAATTATCCAGCACGAAGTAGATCATTTGGAAGGGATTTTGATTTGTGACTATTGAAGTTGTCATAAATGATTTTTAGTATAAAATCAAAGTACTTTGACAACTTGATACTCGCCCTCCTGACTTAGTCGGGAAGGAGGAAAGTCCGAACACCAGAGAGCAAGGACAGTTGTTAACGGCAACCCTTCACTTCGGTGGAGAGGGAAAGTGCCACAGAGACGATACTACCCTGTACCCTACGTGGTACGGGGGAAAGGTGAAAAGTTCTGCTTAAGGCAGAAAGCTCTCAAGTGATTGAGAGGCCTGGGTAAACCCTGTCTGGTGCAAGGCTGGTGGATTTTTTATTTTCTTAACGTCTGCTCGACGGAAAATGAAAGACCCGGCCGCTTGATCCCGCCAGCAATGACGGGGCTAGAGAGATGAGTATCTTCCGGTTTAAAACCGGAAACAGAATTCGGCTTAAAAGTTGTCAGGGTAAATTAGGAATAAGAAACTTAACTTTGTTTTGAGTAAGTGTTTTGGTGTGGAGAAATTTTTGAGAATGTGATTTTCGTTAGGGTAGGGGGGCGGGCCACCCCCTGGCACGCTTTAGATTACTTTTAATCAAACATGAAACCTTTATAATTGGGGGTGTCATTAATTGGATAACATGCGGAAGTTTGAAATTATCTTTGGTGTCGCGCGGGTGCCTGTGGATTTTCTGGCGGTAGCCTCTGCCTTTTTGTTGGCACGTTGGGTGCGCAGTTTTACCGACCTGATTCCGGGAATACAACTACCCATTGGCTACATCCCCACGATTAATGAGTTTATTTCCTTTCTGATTTTGGGGGGCATTTCATTGGTAGTGATTTTTGCCCTGAATGGAATGTATTCCTTGAGGACCAGTTTTAAATTTTGGAACGAGTTTATTCGCGTTGTTTTTCTGGTGACCGCCTGGATTATGCTACTTTTTGCTTATTTTTTCTTAACGCGGGAATTTTTCTTTTCACGTCTCGTAATGATTTACGGCTGGGGACTCGCTACCTTTTTGATTACTTGCGGGAGGGGGCTGATTCGTTTGACGCAAAAAATTTTTTGGCGAGCGGGTTACGGTCGTACCAAAGTAGTGGTTTTGGGTGAAAATGGCTTAAAAGAAGAAGTAGAAAAGATTTTACAAGCCAAAGTAAATTATAAGCTGGTGGTTTTACCCAAATTGGATTTAACTTCTTTAAAAGAAGACATAGATGAAATTATCCAAACCACTTCGTCTCTTGCTGGTGTAAACACGCAAGAATTGATTGATTTTTGCCGTCTCAATAATGTCCGTTACCGTTTTGTGCCGGATCTCTTGGAATTGGAACGACGCAATGTTAGTGTGACCGAACTGGGTGGTTTGCCGGTTTTAGAATTAAAACCCACACCCTTGGATGGTTGGGGTAAAGTGCTGAAAAGAATTTTTGATTTGTTGTGTTCGGCCTTGGGGGTGGTTCTATTAGCGCCACTTTTTATATTAATTAGTTTTCTGATTAAACTAGATTCACGGGGACCGGTTTTTTATCGTGCTAGGCGCGTAGGGGCGTTCGGAAAAGAGTTTAAAATGTACAAATTTCGTACGATGGTGGATGACGCGGATAAATTAAAAAATAAATTAGCTCAACTTAATGAAAGAGAGGGGCCGTTGTTTAAATTACGCGATGACCCGCGCATTACCAGAATTGGACGGTTTTTAAGACGGACCAGCTTGGACGAGCTACCGCAACTTTTTAATGTTTTTAAGAGTGAGATGTCTTTGGTGGGTCCGCGTCCGCATGAGCCAGCGGAAGTAGCACGCTATGCCAAACATCACAAAAGACTTCTAACCATCAAACCAGGCATTACCGCGCTGGCGGCAATTTCAGGACGTTCAAGTCTGCCCTTTGAAAAAGAAGTCCAACTAGACACGCACTACATTGAAAATTGGAGCTTGCTTTGGGACATTATCATTATCCTTAAAACTGTTTGGGTGGTGCTAAAAGGAGAACACAATGACTAGCGTTTTTTCTTGTTTTTAGAAGATTGAGTTGGCTCAATTTTTGTTTAAATTGGCTTGTAGCATCCGATAGACGCTTTCAGCCACTTCGCCACGAGTGACGGATCGAGTAGGTTCAAAATTCTCACTATTGGCAGGGAAGATATTATTTGTCTGAGAGTAGAAAGTGTAAGGTGCGAACCAGCTATCGGCTGGTACGTCAGCATAAGGCGCTTGGTAAACCGGCAAGGGGTCAATCCGGTTGATTTTTAACAGAATCTTGAGGTATTCCGCGCGGTTAATCAGATTAGCGGGACGGAAAGTTTTATCCTCGTAACCCTTGACTATGCCTAGGTCCAAAGCGGTTTGCAGGTAATTAGCATACCATTCTTGATTGTCCGTGTCGCTAAATTGCAAGGCAGACTGGGTCACCAGATTCATCTTGAAACCCAAAAGCAACATTTTAAGCGCTTCAATGCGGGAAACGGTTTTATCAGGTTGAAAAGTTCCGTCCGCGTAACCACTCACAATATTGTTTGCTTTCAGAAATTGAATCGCGGCAAAGTAGGAGTGAGATTGGGTGACATCGGTAAAAACAGATGTTGGATTTAAATTTACATTTGAGTTTGGATTGATATCCGTGGGATTTAAATTTTCATTAGAATTAGGGGGTGTTTCTGGCGCGGTATTTTGATTCTCTTGTAAGATGATTACGGTGTCAGTGTTGATTGGATTAGAATCTTCAGGAGTGAGATTTTGGTTTTGATTTACCTCTAAATTTAAGTTTAGATTCGTGGGATTGGAGGGGTTGTTATTCACCTCTAAAGTTAAATTTTCCGTGGAGGCCACGGTGTTGTTTTCTTGGTAGTGTAAATATTTTTGCACGTAGTCCATGGGGTTGACCGTATATTTGGCCGCTTCCTCTTTGCCCAGACCAACATTAACCGCTTCAAAAAAATTCAAACCGGCCACTTGCGCGTCTTTCCAAGTAAAGGGCCAGTAAGGACTATAAGGCGCGTCTGCTTGATCAATTTGGAAGTGCAGATGATAGGTGGTAGTTAAGCCGGTTAAACCCACTATTCCGATTACCTGTCCTTTTTTGACAATCTCGCCCAGTTGCACATTGAGAACCTCAAGATGCAGGTAAGAAGAGAATAAATCAACTTTGGTCTGAGGATCGTCTAAGGTGGGAATGCCGTAGTGTTTTAAGACGACATAGTTGCCGTTGGTACCTCCGGTTTTAGCTTTGAATACTTTGGCATTGGCAATCGCATAAACTGGTGTGCCCTGATAAGCGCGAATATCCACAGCAGGATGAGAACCCACAGTTTCTATGGCTGGTTCAATCCCGGAGGTGTAAGCGCCGAGATAGGCGGTGATATAAGTCCCTAGCGCGTTTTTGAATTGCAAATCTTGTTCTTTATTACCGAGGGTCCGAGGATTGTTTTTTAAAATTTCCGTGTCGTAAGCTGGAATATCGATGAGTTTGTCGGCGGGCACATTTTGATAATTTAATTCGCCGGATTTAAACTTCTGAAAATCGCTCATAGTAAAGTCTGACCATTTCGGTACTTGTTTGATCGGGTAAGTGGTACCGTCAAAAACGGGCGGTTCGATTTCTTGCAGTAAATTGGCTTGAAAGTATTGGGAAAAGTCTTGCGCAAAATAAAGGCTCACAGCCATAATTACAACGAAAAGCTTGGTTAAAATCTTCCGTTGCCCTCGGGTGAGTTTTAGGTTGAAGAAGTTTTTGTTTTTATTTCCGCGCATTAGGGTTTGTATTTGAATGTATTTTTCTTATCATTATAACAGAACCAAGAGGTAAATTTCAATTGTCGAATAAGCTGCCAGATTCCGGGCAAGCCGGAATGACAGAAATTTTATTCGAACTAAAAATCTATTACCCCGAAGTTAAAATGACATTTGATTAATGATATTATGCCGATTCTGATTTCTCACTGTACTCAACAAACTTTTGAGCTAGGTAAACAGCTGGGTTTGAAATTAAAACCTGGTAACTTGGTTTGTTTGTACGGCGATTTGGGAGCAGGCAAAACTGTTCTAACTCAAGGCATTGCCGCTGGTCTGGGGATTGATCCTCAAAAAATCAAAAGTCCCACCTTTGTTTTCGCGCGAGATTATCCTTTAAAAAAGGGTCGGTTTTACCATCTGGATTTATATCGTATTGAAGGGAAAGTAAGTTGGCAGGGCTTGGGGCTGGAGGAAATTTTAGGGAATCCTGAAAATATCTGTGTGATTGAGTGGGCCGACCGGATACAAGACGATCTACCTAAAAAAAGAATTGAAGTAAGAATAGAAGGAAGGGGAGAGGGGAAGAGGAAGATAGTGATAAAGTGATAGAGTAAAATTCCCAATTTCTAATTTCTAATTCCTAATGAAATTCCAAATTCCAAATCTCAAATTCTCCTTCGACCCCGAGCTCAGGACCGAGGGGCAAACAATAATCAAATTTCAATCCTCCAATAGATTCAGGACAAGTTTTTTAAATCTTGAGTAGTTTTGGATTTTGATCATTTAAACATTTAAATTTGATTGGAAATTGGAAATTGTAAATTGGTAATTTTTCTATAGTTTCATTTCCCTCTTGACTCTAGCCCTATCATTTATAGAATGGTCTGGCACTCTGGTAATTTAAGTGCTAGTTGTTATTTCTTAACTTTTTAGATTATGGTGACAAAGAAATTTAAACTGCGACCGTTGTCCGATCGGGTAGTGATTCATCCCTTGGAAGCGGAAGATGTGACCGCGAGTGGAATTGTCATTCCCGATACGGCTTCCAAAGAAAAACCCCAAAAGGGCGAGGTGGAAGCAGTGGGTCCGGGTCGTTTTAATGCCACGAGTAATAAAGTGGAACCAATGGAAGTGAAAGTGGGTGATATTGTGATTTTTTCCAAGTATTCAGGTGATGAAGTGAAGATTGACGGGGTAGAATATAAAATTATCGCGCAAGACAGTATTTTGGCAGTAGAAGAAAAGTAAAGTGATGGAGTGATGGAGTGATAAAGTGATGGAGAGAAAAGTTTTAATTAAATCCCTTAATTCTTAATTCTTAATTCATTATTCATAATTCTATTCTTATGGCTAAACAAATTCTTTTCGGCGACGCAGCGCGTCAAAAAATGTTTGAGGGCATCACTAAACTGGCCGACGCGGTGCGGATGACAATGGGGCCCAAGGGTCGTAACGCGATTTTGGATAAATCCTTTGGCGAACCCACGATCACCAATGACGGAGTCACGATTGCTAAGGAGATTGGATTGGAAGATAAGTTTGAAAATATGGGAGTGTCTTTGGTAAAAGAAGTGGCTACCAAGACGAACGATGTGGCAGGGGACGGTACAACGACCGCTACGCTTTTGGCTTGGGCGATTATTAAAGAGGGTTGGCGCAATATTACCGCTGGAGCGAATCCTATGCAGATGCGTTATGGGGTTGAGAAAGCGGTGAAGAAAGTGAATGAAATTTTAGAGAAGAATAAAAAGGACGTAACCACACGAGAAGAAAGAGCGCAGGTAGCCACGATTTCCGCGCAAAGCAAAGAAGTGGGCGATCTGATTGCGGGCGCGATGGATAAAGTGGGTCCTCACGGCGTGATTACTGTGGAAGAGGGTAAAACGGTGGGGCTTGAAGTTGAAGTGGTGGAAGGGATGCAATTTGACAATGGTTTTATCTCTCCCTATATGATTACGGATCCTTCACGGATGGAAGCGGTTTATGAGGACGTGAAAATTTTAATCACGGATAAAAAGATTTCCTCTATTCAAGAGATTCTGCCTCTTTTGGAGAGTATGGCCAAAAGTGGTCAGAAAAATCTGGTGGTCATCGCGGAAGACGTGGAAGGGGACGCGTTGGCTACTTTCGTGGTCAATAAATTGCGTGGCACTTTTAATGTGCTGGCGGTCAAAGCGCCGGGATTTGGCGATCGTCGTAAAGAAATGCTAAAAGATATCGCGGCTTTGACGGGTGGTTCCGTGATTTCGGAAGAAATTGGTTTAAAACTGGATAATGCCCGGCTGGAACATTTAGGTGAAGCCCGCAAAGTAATCGCGGATAAGGAAAAGACGACGATTGTGGAGGGTCGAGGAGATAAAAAAGCGATTGATGGGCGGATTAAAGAAATCAAGATTGAATATGAAAAATCCACTTCCGATTTTGATAAAGAAAAACTGCAAGAGCGATTGGCTAAACTGGCCGGAGGCGTAGCAGTGATAAAAGTGGGCGCGGCCACGGAAGTGGAAATGAAAGAAAGAAAACATCGGATTGAGGACGCGCTTTCCGCGACCCGCGCGGCCGTGGAAGAGGGTGTGGTAGCGGGAGGCGGTAGCGCTCTTTTACGCGCGATCGCCGTTTTGGAGGGGATGAAGCTAGAAGATCCAGATGAACAAGTGGGTGTGAAGATGGTAAAGGAAGCCTTAAAATATCCCGTGAAACAAATTGCGGAAAATTCCGGCAAAGAAGGGAGTGTGATTGTGGAAGAGATTCTGAAAAATAAGGATGTGAATTATGGTTATGACGCGGCTAAAGATAGATTTGGTGATATGTTTGAGTTTGGGATTTTGGATCCCAAAAAAGTTACCCGCTCGGCGCTAGAAAACGCCGCTTCGGCCGCGGCGATGTTCTTAACCGCGGAAGCCGCGATTACGGATTTACCTAAAAAAGAAGGTACTTGCGGACATGGAGGTGGAATGCCGGGAGGCATGCCCGGAGGAGAAATGTATTAAAATAACTCAAAACTCAAAACTTAGAACTTAAAACAGGAGGTGAGTCGCATAATCTTAATATTCTGAGCTTGTCGAAGGATTTAAAATAACTCAAAGCGTAAAATTCAAAGCTCAAAGTTAAAATGCAAAGGGCAAATGGCAAATAGTAAAAACAGGGTCAGATCCTAGCTGTTCTCAAAGGGTCTGATTCTGTTTTTAATTGATTAGGGTAATTCTTTAATCAGCTTGCTTAAGTTCCAGCTTTTGATTTTTTCAGCGAGAAATTCAGAATCCTTCTTGGTTTTGATTTGTTCAAGATTGGCAAAGATTTCTTTTAGCCAAAGTTTGATGGTTTCAAAAAGTTGTTGATATTTAAGTGAAGATTGCACCTCTGGTAGAACGCGACGCGGTTGTCCAGTTTCCGCAGGATCATAGTTTTCTATGAACTCGCGCAGTTTTTGTGTTTCAGAGGAAGCTAGAGTAGGAAATTTAGGATTAAGTTTCATTTGGTGTAAGAGGTGCTCCATTTTTTTCTGCACCATCCAGAATTTGCTGATTAAGTAAAGTTCTAAAATTTGTTGGGCGAACTTTTGATTTATCTCCGGAGTGGTAATTTTCCTTTGGGACGATCGAATTAAATTAATTTTCTGCGTAATTTTATCGCGGTAAGTGTCGAAAGGCTTAAAGGTAATATGTGCTAATTCTGCTTCAAATTGACTGAAAACCGTGGATATTTTACTGACATTTTTTTGAGCGGCCAAAGGAGCGTAAGCTTTGTGAAAGTCAGTGAGGGTTTTTTCGTGGTCATAAATCATTTTTTGCAGAATACCGTTTTGCAGATTAAGGCGATGAGAGATTGCGGTAGTTTCCCCTAATCTTTTTTCTAGATTATAAACTATACCGAATAAAATCCAGGCCAGTTGCATGTAAGTGCGGGGACGGTTAAGACTATCCTGTGCTTGTGTTGCTTTCTGAGCTTGTTCGTGTGCCTTCTGTTTAGTAGGATTAATCGCGTAGTTTAATTTATAGAAAAGATGCGTAATTTCAGTCTGTAGCTCTCCTTTTTCCTCTTCTGTCAGCTGGTCTTTGGTTCCTATGACGATCTGTTTAATTCTTTTTGTTTCAATGATTAAAGCGCGGATTTTATTTTCTTCTGATTCGCCTTCTTCGTAAAAACTGGATTGATAAGCTTGATCGGCATGTTCTTGAGAACGTAAGGCGCTATAAATATCCTTAAAGAGAATAATTTTAGGAGAAAAATTTTTAGCTTCGGCACGATTGGTAAAAATCAGTAACCGATTTTCTAAGCGCTTAGGTTCTTTAATTACTAAAACACGGTAAAAATTTTCTTGTTTTTTAGTGCCATCTGGTTTTTCGTGTTCAAAATGTAAAGGTTCCGCTTTTTTAAAGAAAGCTTTGATTTCAGAAATCAAATCGATTTTAATTTGGAGTTTTTCCAGAGGCGTTTTTTTCTTAAGACTCCCTGGTTTTAAATGTTCCACAAGGTGGTCGGGAATTTTTTCCGGATTAAGCACGGGCCAGCTTAGAGCTGCCCCATTTAAGATTTCCGGAGAAACTTTTTGAGAGATTAAATAATCTTCTGGATCAGTGAAAGTGAGTTGCAAGCGTTTGAACTTGGAATCTTTTTGTTCTTTCATAAATTTAAGCCAGCGATTTTTGTCGGTGATCGGTCCTTCTTGTTTGCCATCTTTGATAGGATTAATCGGCTGGTAGTAGTTTTTAAAACTACAGTTTTGAAAGTTCTGCTTTTGTGCTTCTTTGCTGGTGTGAATCAATTTTTCCGCCGCCACGCAAAATTTGATTTTATTTTCAATTGAGCTGCGTTGTCGTTTAAGCACACTTAATTTCAGTTTTTTTTCTCTAAGACCGAACTTGGGCTCCAGCTCTTTAATTTTTTCACGGATGAGTTTTTTAGTGATTTTAATCTTCTGTTCCTGATTTAGATTGAGAATTTCTATAACTTGCTGTTTAATCTTATCTTGCAGATCACGAATTTCTTGATCAAGTAGAGCAATTTCCTGATCTTTCTCTTTTAGTTGCGAGATGAGTGTTTCTGAATCGAGTGGCATAGGAATAATTTAAGTATGTAAATTTAACACAGTTACCGTTGTTTGCAATATTGGGAGTAAGGAGAAGTTATCAGCTTTTGGTATAGATGATTATAGACAGAAACACTATATAATGGTGGTGGTCAAAAACTATGCTGGAGGAAAGATTGAACATTAGTTTATTGAGAACCACGAGTCGCTACCTCAAGCTTTTGGAAAAGCTGGGAATTTTGACGGTGGAAGATTTGTTGAAATATTATCCGCGCGCGTATGAAGATCGGTCGTGGATTCGGCGTTTTGAGGAAATTGATTTAAAGGAAACCAATGTGGTGCAGGGAAAAATTGTGAGTTTGGAAAATGTAATGACCAAGAATCGGAGAAGATTAGTGAAGGGGGTGATTGAAGAGAGTGAAGGAATGGCAAAAGAGAAACGACAGGGTCAGACCCTTTGGGAACAGTCAGGGTCTGACCCTGTTATAATAAAGAAAGAGAAAATGACGGCGGAGATGGTTTGGTTTAACCAGCCGTATATTGCGCGGATGCTAGCAGTGGGGGAGGAAGTGTTGCTCTCGGGCCGAGTGAAGTACGACTACGGCCGCTTTATTTTCCAATCACCCACTTTTGAAAAAATTCGTGAGGAGCAGATACACACAGGCCGAATTATTCCCATTTACCATGAAACAGAAGGACTTTCTTCGGATTGGTTAAGAGAAAAAATTAAAATTATTTTCCCCTTGATTAAAAAATTGCGGGATTTTCTGCCGGTTGATTTATTAAAAGAGGAAAATTTAATCGATCTTCAAAAAGCCGTGATGGAAATTCATTTTCCTTCCACGCGGGAAAAACTGGAACAGGCTAAAAAACGGCTCGCTTTTGAAGAACTATTTTTACTGCAACTGGTGGCGCTACAACGCAAAAAACTTTATCAAAAAAAAGCGGAAAAATTGGGTAAGGCGATTCCTTTTCGTGTGGAGCTGATTAAAAACTTTATTCAACAATTACCTTTTCAACTGACTAATGCCCAAAAAATTACGACCTACCAGATTTTTAAGGACATGGAAAAACCTTATCCTATGTTGAGACTACTCCAAGGCGAGGTGGGAAGCGGCAAGACGGTGGTGGCGGAAATTGTGAGTTTGCACACGATTTATTCCGGTTATCAGGTGGCTTGGCTGGCGCCTACGGAAACTTTAGCCCGGCAACATTACGAAAAAATAAAACCGCAAATGTTGAAATTGAGAATCAAAGTAGTTCTTTTAATTGGCAGTACTGGCATGAAAGAGAAGCAAGAAATTTATGCGGAATTGAACCAAGGCGCTACGCATTGGGTCATCGGTACGCACGCGCTTTTGGAAGAGAAAGTAGGTTTCAAAAATTTAGGTCTGGTAATGGTTGATGAACAACACCGTTTTGGAGTGGAACAAAGAAATCGGTTGGCCACCTATGGCTGTCCCCATGTTTTGCAAATGACGGCCACGCCTATTCCGCGCACACTGGCGCTAGTGCTTTATGGAGATAAAGATTTGAGCGTGATTGACGAATTGCCAGTAGGACGCAAAAAAATTATTACCAAGGTAGTTTCTCCCGCCAAAAGAAGACAGGCTTATGGTTTTATGGAGTCAGAGGTAGGTAAGGGACGGCAGGTTTACGTGGTTTGCCCGAGGATAGAAAAAGCAGAAGCGCAAAATTTGGAACAAATTCAAGATTCAAAACGCAACGATTGGGCAGAAGTTAGAGCGGCTAAAGAGGAATACCGAAAATTACAGGAAGAAATTTTTCCCCGTTTGAGAGTTGGCTTGTTGCACGGACGGATGAAATCTAAGGAAAAAGAAGAAACGATGCATGATTTTCGCGTGGGCAAAATCCAAATTTTAGTTTCCACGGCGGTGATTGAAGTGGGAATTGACGTGCCCAACGCCACCATAATGTTGATTGAAGGAGTGGATCGGTTTGGCCTGGCGCAACTGCACCAATTTCGCGGACGGGTGGGACGCAGTGACCTGCAATCTTATTGTTTTCTTTTCACGGATTCTGAGTCAGGTTTAGTACGACAACGTTTGGGGGCGTTGGAGAAATACAGTTCTGGTTTTAAATTGGCTGAAATAGATTTGAAACTGCGAGGACCGGGAGAAGTTTACGGCACACGCCAGAGTGGGATTCCGGATCTTAAAATGGCCAGCTTGGCGGACGCACTGATGATTAACCGCGCCCGCGTTCAGGCAGAAAAGATTTTGGAAGAAGATTTGATGTTAGACAAATATCCGGAGTTGAAAGAAAGATTAGGGAAAATTAAATAATTCACTTGATTATTATTCATACTGTTTAGGAAAATTAGGCTAGGGGAAAATCTTGGATGATTTTTTAACAAGTCTAAAATCATCTCGTGTATTTTTTAAACTTCTTTATGAGAAGATTTGCCGTGTTTGTGGTTAGCTTAGCTTTGATCTTAACCTTCATTCCATCCGCGCAGGCTGCCGTAGTTACCAAAGAAGGGGTTTTTAAATTATCTCAAACTGTAGTGAATAGTTTGTCTGCTTATACCCTTGAAGTGGAAAGAGCCAATTTGGTCGCGCAAGTGAAATATTTTTTAACCTTGGATAATGGTGAAAATTGGGTACTTCTTATTGCGGGATTAAGTGTCCCTAACAATAATTCCCGCGTGAAAGTCACAGGAACCCAAACGGTTTTTGTGGATCAAGCCAAGGAAATTACTTTTAACGCGATTACCGTTAGTCAGATTGAAGTAGTGCAAGAAGGGACGAATGATAATTCTTCAAACAATAATAATCAAAATATTGGTCAGGCGTATTCGGGAGAAGCCCAACCGGGTGAAGGACAGGGTTTGATTAAAAAAAGGTTCCGTATTAAACAGTATATTTTGGCAAAGCTTATTCATCAATTTAAAGATGTAATCAAAGACGCTTGGTACGCGCCTTATGTGAATCTACTAGCTTTACGAGAGGTGATCGGTGGTTATGGTGATGGTCGGTTCGGTCCGGGAGATATGGCTACCCGTGGGCAACTTGTTAAAATTGTACTGAAAACAGCCCGCATTACTTTAAATGATTCTGCCACTAATCCTTTTCCCGATGTGGAAGGTGATAATCCCTTTTTGAGTTATATTTTGACAGCTTATCAGCACGGTTGGATTTCAGGTTATGCCAATGGTAATTTCGGACCCAACGATCCCGTGACCCGTGGACAAGCGGCTAAAATTATCGTCAATGTTTTTGGAATGACATTGGTCAATCCCATGACACCGACTTTTACCGATGTGCCTAAGGACAATCCCTTTTATCGGTTTGTGGAAACTTTAGCTTTTCATGAAATCGTGCAGGGCAGAGAAGACGGACAGTTTGGAGTAAACGACAAAATTATCCGCGCAGAAATCGCCAAGGTTGTCACATTAGCCTCGGGCCATGCGGCTACAAGTGCATTGAAAGATGATTTGGAACAATACTGAAAATAGCTTATTCCTTTAGTTCTAAGCAGATTTTTGCCAGTACCGCGGAGAAGTCGACCAGTTCTTGCAGATCAATGTATTCGTTGGCTTGGTGGAAGACGCTTTCTTCGCCGGGGGCAAAACCAACAGCGACAATGCCGTGCTGGTTCAACTCTTTGCACACGGTGGTTCCGTTTTGGCCAATGATTTTTGGTTTGATCTTGAAAGTTTTGGCGGAAGACTGAATTAATTTAATCAGAGGAGTCTTTTTATCTACTTCCAGGGGCGCTGAATCGAGCGCGATATCAAATTGCAGGTCAAATTTAAAAGGACTTTTTTTGAACTTGCGTGCGGTTTTGCGCGCCACTTTTTCTAGGTCAGTCAGAATCGTTTTTTTATTTTGTGAAGGGAGATAACGAATATTTAGCACAGCTTCCGTTTCGCCGGGAATCACGTTGGGCGCGTCCCCGCCTTTAATCATCCCCGCGCTACAAGTAGGGGCAGAAAGCAGTTTGTGTTTTTTGTAATGCCATCTGATCTTCCGTAGTTTCACTAAAAACTGGGACAAGAGATCAATCGCGTTCAGCCCTCCCTCGGGATAAGCTCCGTGTCCTTGTTTGCCAATCGCTCTCGCGACTACATTGAGAATGCCCTTTTCGGCGATAGAGATTGCTTTTAGATTTCCGCCGATATCCGGAATAATTGCGTATTTGGCTTTCAGAATTTTTTTACTGACCAGATATTCCATACCCAAAGCGGAGCCGCGTTCTTCGTCGGCTACCGCGGCGATTAAAATTTTTCCCGGTAATTCTTTTTCGTGTTGTTTGAGAAAGTCAGCCAAGACCAGGGTGGCAGCCAACGGTCCCTTATTGTCCAACACTCCGCGTCCGTACATTTTATCTTGTTTAACCACGGGTTTAAAAGGATTAGTTTTCCAACCCTTACCCGCGGGCACAATGTCCAGATGAGAAGCAATCACTAGCAGCTGTTTGCCTTTGCCAATTTCGCCGACAAGATTGGTGCGGCCTTTTTTGGCTTCATATTTTTTATAAGGAATTTTGCGTTTTTTAAATTCCGCTTCCACAATTTTAGCTGCTTTATACTCGTTGCCGGGAGGATTAGTGGTGTCCACGGCGACTAGTTTGGCCAGCAGTTCAGTTAAATACTTTTTGCGGGACTGAAAAAACTTTTGGATTTGCTGATTTTGCATGAAAGGTTTTAAAAATTTAAGTAACTTCATTATATTGATTTAATTTTTTTTTCAAATCACATCAGAAAGAATTCTTAATTTTGTCTTTACACATCACACTTCACACGCTACACTATTTGTGATTTCACTTTATAACTCCATCACTTTATAACTCCATCACTTCTCTTCGGTTCCGGTGGTACCCCTTTATCGGTCAAGAGTTCTGATGTTTTTGAAGCCGTACGGGAAATTCGACAGCTGGGTTTGGGATGCATGGAACTGGAATTTGTCCAACGAATTTGGCTAGAAAAAGAAAAAGCGTTGGAATTAAAAAAGTTGGCGGAGGCAGAAAAAGTAGTCCTAACCTGTCATGGACCATATTACGTCAATCTCAACGCGCATAAAGCAGAAAAGCTTAATCAGAGTTGGGGCTACATTACAAATGCTACAAAAATAGCACTCGCGGCGGGAGTGCGGAGTCTGACTTTTCATCCGGGTTTTTATCTGCAAGATGATCCTAAGGCAGTACTCCAAAAAATTCAGGAACAGTTTGAAAAAATTATTGAAGCGCTGGCCTATAAATACGAAGTGTTGGATTTAAAAAATCCGCAAATTTATTTTTCTCCCGAGACGACGGGCAAAGCTTCCGCTTTTGGCAGTTTAGAGGAGCTGATTCAATTATCCATAAATTTAAATGAAAAATATCATTGTCAGCTTGTGAAGCCCTGTGTGGATTTCGCGCATTTGTACGCGCGTAGTTTGGGTGTATTTAATCAATACGAAGATTTTGCGGGAGCGCTGAATAAATTACAAAGCGGTTTGGGTCGGTGGGTGCTGGAAAATATGCATATTCATTTAAGTGGAATTAATTATGGTAAGACCGGGGAATTGAAGCACTTAGGAATTGAAGAATCGGATTTTAATTTTCGAGCTGTTTTGCAAGCACTTAAAGATTATAATGTGAGTGGCACGGTCATTTGTGAGAGCCCCAAGCTGGAAGAAGACGCGTTAGTGATGAAAAAAATATATGAGGAGATGTAATTAAACTAAAATTTCCAATTTCCAATTTCCAATTACCAATGAATTTCCAAATTTCAAATTTCAAACGATAACCAAATGAAAATTACAATCATTGGTGGGGGACATTTGGGATTCGCGTTAGCCAAGGTGCTTGCCAAAAAGCAACCGGTGACAGTTTGGGAATGTAGTCCGACCAGACAGAAGGAAATTTTAAAAAAAATTGGATTAAATAAAAATATAACCGTGGAAACTGATTTAAAAAAAGCGGCCCAAAAATCTAATGTAATCATTTTTGCCGTTTGTTCAAATGTGTTAGAAAAGATTTTCTATAAAGTTTTGAAATACAGCACGGGTAGAGTGGTTTTTATGATTGGATCCAAGGGGATTCACCCTAGTGGTCAAACCTTTTATGAGATTTTCACGCGCGTGACGAAGCGGCCGATTTTAATCCTTTCCGGTCCAAGCTATGCCGGAGAATTGAGCCGTGGTTTGCCTACGGCGGTAGTGTTGGCTGGTAAAAATAAAAAAGCGCTTAAACAAACTGAAAAAATTTTTGCGGGAACTGCTTTGCGGATTTTTCCTTCTTCTGATCCAATCGGAGTTTCTTTGGCCGGTTGTCTGAAAAATGTGGCGGCGTTAGGAACAGGTGTTTTGGATCATTTACACTTGGGAGAGAATGTGAAAGCCTGGTATTTGGTGGGGGTAATGCAAGAAATTAAAAAAATCGTAAGGGTATTAGACGGCAAAGGAGAAACTTTGGAATTTCTGGCAGGTTGGGGTGATTTGATCTTGACGGCCCTGGGTGGGAAAAGTCGCAACTATCAATTCGCGCTAGGAAAATTAAAGAAGAAAGAAAAGGTTACCTTAGAAGGATATGAAAATCTGAAGGCGGTTTATGGGCTGATTAAAGAAGAAGAAATCAGAGCGCCACTTCTGGAGAGTTTGTATGAAATTTTTTACAAAAAAGCGAAGCCAGAAAATTTGGTGGAAGCGTTGCGAGGGGAAAGATAGCTTCAAATTTCCAATTTCCAATTCCTAATTTCTAATCAAATCACAATTCCCAAATGTCCAATTTAGGTTAATTAGGAATTTAAACTTACAGGATCAGACCTTTTAGGCTCTTTTAAGATCTGACCCTGCAAGGCTCCATAACTCCATCACTTTGTAACTCTGTGACTTTATCGCTTTCTCTATGCTTTCTTTTGCCGCCATAATGCCTCATCCGCCCATTATTGTGCCGGAGGTGGGGGGTAATGAAGTTAAGAAAACAGAAAAGACGATTAACGCCCTTTTAAAACTGGGTTTAGTTTTTCGTGAAGCAATGCCAGAAATTGTTTTTCTAATTTCTCCGCATGCTCTCATTTTGCACGATCGAATTGCATTGGGGTTTGGCAAGAAATTAAAAGGCAATCTGGCAATGTTTAGCGCGCCAGGGGTAGAATTGGAATTCAATAACTCTAAGTTATTTTTCGAACAAATTGAAAAAAGAGCCTTTGAGTACCGTGTGCCGCTGGAGTTTTATCAAAGTAACCAAAAAGAAGCTGAAGTAGAATTGGACCATGGAGCCTTGGTGCCTCTTTATTATTTAACTAAAGCCTATACTAAATTTGATTTGGCGCTGTCTTCTTTTTCGGATTTTAGTTTAGCGAAACATTTTGAATATGGTCGAGCGGTGGGGGAGGTGGTTAAAGCTTCTAGCCGGAGAATCGGAGTAGTGGCTTCAGGAGATTTGTCACACCGTTTGATTCCGGGCGCGCCGGCAGGCTATTCTCCACAAGGCAAACGTTTTGACGAAAAATTAATTAAACTCTTGGAGGAAAAAGACACGCAAGGTATTTTGAATTTAGATTCTAATTTGGTGAGTGAGGCGGGGGAGTGTGGTTTGCGTTCCATAGCGATCCTTTTGGGCGTTCTTTCACATTTTAACTGGGAACCAGAAATCTTAAGCTACGAAGGACCGTGGGGAGTAGGATACTTAGTAATGAAATTTCTAATTTCTAATTTCTAATAAATTTCCAATTCTCAATAAAAAGCAGAAAAAATAGAAAAAATGAAAATGCTAGAACACAAGAACATGAAATACGACAAATAAAATCCAAAAAATTATCCTCTTGTTTTAATGTTTTTATGATTTTATGTTTTAATCTTTTTTACTATGAAAAATGAACAACAACCCAAACAGCCAATTCAAATTCAAGTGTCGGAAGCGCAAAAGACAGGAGTATACTCCAACGCGGTTTCAGTCACGATTGGCCGCAACGAGATGATTTTGGATTTTGGATACGTGATACCCAATGTTCAACCGGTGACCATTCAAGTGGTGAGTCGGGTTAATATGAGCTATGAACAGGCGAAAAACTTTCTATCCACTCTGCAAAACGCAGTGTTGGACTATGAGAAAAAATTAAAAATTAAAAATTAAAAGTGAAAAATGGAGAACTTTTAAAATGGGGAGAAGGGAAATTGAGCGGATTAAGGGTGGACGGTTATGATATTGAGGCGGAAGTATTGTTGAGATATGTTTTAAGAATGGATAAAATTTCCAATTTCCAATTTCCAATTTCCAAGGAAGTAGAAAAAAAGTATAAGAACTTAATTTTTAAGCGGTGCAGAGGGGTTCCTTTGGCATATTTAACAAATCACAAAAAGTTCTGTGGACTGGATTTCTATGTGAATGAGCGAGTTTTGATTCCCCGCCCCGAAACAGAACGACTAGTTGAGGTTGTCCTGGAAATAATTGTTCCTTCCTGTCAACTGTCAACTGTCAACTGTCAACTGTTAGACATGGGTACTGGTTCCGGCTGTATTATTACTAGTATTATTAAGGGTATTGAGAATTTTAAGTGTTTTAAGGGCAAAGAGTGTTTTAAGAATTTTAAGTTCGTCGCGACAGATATTTCTGCCGATGCTTTGAAAGTAGCTAAAATAAATGCTAAACGACATGGAGTTTTAGATAAAATTAAATTTATCCAATCAGACCTTTTTGAAAAGTTGCCAGTTGTTAGTTGCCAGTTGTTAGTTGCTAATTTGCCTTATGTTGAGGAATTTTGGCAAGACCCTAGTATTCAGTTTGAACCCAAACAAGCTCTCTACGCTGGTCAGGATGGGCTAGATGTTTACCGCCGTTTTTTCCAGCAAGTGTGGAATTATACCAAACAAGGATCGGTGATTTTAATTGAAATTGACCTTCGGCAAGTTAAGCCGCTCAAAAAAATAATTGGTAAGCGTAAGATAGAAGTTTTACAGGATAGATTCCAAAAACCGCGAGTATTGAAAATTACAGTTTAAATTGTGGCGCGCAGATGAAAAGTAGCAGCTGGTTTGTTTTTTCAAGAAGTTCTTTATAATTGAGCCCAGCTTGATTATTTAATGTTTATTTATGCGAAAAATTAGTTTGATTGTGTTGATTATGGGATTATTTATAATTGTCCCCGTTGCCCAAGCGCATCGGGGAAAACTGGACAGTCAAAGCTGTCACCATTGTTGGACCAACTGCGCGCAATGGGGAATGACGGAAGGGTTTTATCATTGTCATCAGCAAGTGAATGGCAAGACGGATTTTACCACCTACACGGTGGGGCAAGAAAAATCTGGCGGTGCTTCGGTAACCAATGATGGTTTTTCTTAAAACATAAGCTCGTTCTA
>CAZPDC010000001.1:6139-26534 GCA_964585215.1 uncultured Candidatus Peribacteria bacterium | reverse complement strand
CCTTTATCAAGGGGGCGAGAAGAGGCATTTCCTTTATCAAGGGGACTTTACTGGGACTTACCTATTATCTAAGGAACTTTATGCAGGAATGTGTTAAAGATGACCTCCCATTAATTTTTTATTCAAACTAAAAATCTACTGCCCCAAAAATAAGGCAAATTTACTTTAGTGTGCGATTCCATTTTATTTTTTTCTGAAAAGTTGTAGCATTGCCCTGCTTTAAACTTATAACTCTTGTCTATGTTTAAAAAGTTCATTCCGTTTTTGCTGGTTCTGTTTTTGGTGCCTCAACTAGTTTGGGCTGATTTTGGCGATATTCCCACTGGCAGTGCGCTAGATAGTGTCTTGCAGTATTTAGAGGAAAAGAATTTGATTGAAACTGGCCAAGGGCAGGCGTTTAATTCGGAAAAACAAGTGAGCTGGGGAGAATTTCTGAACTTTGTGTTGGAGCGGCGCACGGTAGATACCACGGGGATTAAAGTACCGTATCTCAATGTACGGCAGGGGGGTAGTTATTACAACAGTGTCAAAAAAGCGTTAAAATTGGGACTTTTGGAAACTAAAACCAAGAGCTACGGTTACGGTTACAAAATTACTCGTTTGGAAGCGCTAGACTTTCTCTTTCGTTTTTATCAGATTAGTTACAGCGACGCGGTTTTACCGGCAAGATGGACTTATTGGGACATTGACAGCGGTTCGCGTTATGCCAAATTGGTACAAAAAGTGTTAGAATTGGAATTAATCAAACCCAAGGCTACTACGCGTTTCGGAGCGGCAGATGTTCTTATGAGAGGAGAATTGGCCAAGATGATTTATGGCTTGGAGTTACACGCGGAAGGCAAGGCTCCTCCCATTGAACCAAAGCCAATGCAGATTCAAATCCAGTTTTCTCCCGCCACCTTTCAGTATGGTACGGATATTGTTAATCTAGATATTTTCCGGTCAGTCTGGGAAGCGTTGAATTCCATTTATTTGCATCAGGATAAAATTAACCGAAACGAGCTGATGTATGGCGCGATTAAAGGTATGATTGAAAAAACCGAGGATCCTTACACGGCCTATTTTACTCCCGAGGAAGCGGCGGCTTTTACTACGGATTTATCCGGAGACTTGGAAGGGATTGGCGCGCACGTGACCCAAGAACCGGATGGCACGATTATGATTGTGGCGCCGATTCGCAGTTCGCCCGCGGAAAAAGCGGGACTGAAGGCCGGTGATATTATTCAAAAAGTGGACGGGCAGGTGATACAAGGGCGATCTCTAGGTGAAGCGGTCAAAAAGATTAAAGGACCCGCGGGCACGAGTGTGGTACTCACGATCATCCGTGGTGAAGCGGTGTTTGATGTGAGAGTGGTGCGAGAAAAAGTAACCGTGGTTTCCGCGAGTTGGAAAGAAGAAAGAGAGGGGATTTATCTGATTCAACTTTCTCAATTTGCCCAGAATGCTTACGCGGAATGGCGCGCGGCGGTGCAGGCAATTTTAGCGAAACACAGTGAGCCCAACCGGGAAAATCGAACTACCACCACACTTCGTCCCAAGGGTATTATTATTGATATGCGCAACAATCCGGGAGGATTCTTGGATGTGGCTAAAGCGATTTTGGGGGATTTATTGCCCTCTGGTAGCACGGGGTTAATCATTAAAACCACTCGACGTTTGCAAGAGGAAAAAATTGAAGGTGACGAACTGTTAAAAGATATTCCTATCGCGGTTTTGGTAAACAGAGGTAGCGCGAGCGCCTCCGAGATTGTGGCGGGCGCGATTCAAGATTTAAAACGCGGCCAGATTATCGGCGAAAAAACTTTTGGCAAAGGCACGGTACAGCAACTTTTTTCTTATCGGGACGGTTCTTCTTTGAAAGTTACCATCGCGAATTGGCTCACTCCGCTGGGGCGCGAGATTGATGGACATGGGGTGGATCCGGACGTACTGATGGAAGATAAATTGGCAATTGGAAATGCGACTGACGCGCTAGTGGATCGGGCAGTGTGGTATCTGCAGGGAGAGGGAAGAATAAGATAGGGACAAGTGATGAAGTTATGGAGTGACGGAAAAGAACAGTTGACATGTGACAATTAACAGAAGAACTTAAAAGTCAAAGTGCAAAGATCAAAACTATAAATCAAAACTAAAAACCAGTCGTGTCGTTCCGGCTTGCCCTGTACCATACGGTACGGGGCAAGCCGGAATGACAAAGGTAAATGCGAAAATAACAAAAAATAATTTAAAACACAAAATAAAAGAATAATTGAGTATTGAAGATTCATTGATAATTGAAAATTGTAAATTGAAGTTTTTTCTTTCCCCCTTTTCCTCATTTTCTCTTGCCAAGTGAGATTTTTTTGCTAGATTCAGCTGTGCGCTCTGCGCGGGTTAGTTCTTTTTTACCTTTTAACGATTAATTTTATGTCTGAAGGCAAATTTCAACGCAACAAACCGCATCTTAATGTAGGTACCATCGGCCACGTGGATCATGGTAAAACTACGCTGACTTCCGCGATTACCAAAGTCTTGGCCATGGTTTATCCCAATCTGCCGGCCAACAAATTTGTGCCTTTTGATAAAATTGATAATGCTCCGGAAGAACGCGCCAGAGGAATTACCATCGCGACTTCTCATCAAGAATATGAAACCCCTGATCGGCACTACGCGCACGTGGATTGTCCGGGACACGCGGATTACGTCAAAAACATGATTACGGGAGCGGCTCAGATGGACGGCGCGGTTTTGGTGGTTTCTGCCGCGGATGGTCCAATGCCTCAAACTCGGGAACATATTCTTTTGGCTCGTCAGGTGAATGTGCCCTATCTAGTGGTTTTCTTGAATAAAGTGGACGCGGTAGATAGTCCAGAGCTGATAGACTTAGTGGAAGAAGAAGTGCGTGAGTTGTTAACTAAATACGAATTTCCGGGCAAAGACACTCCCGTGATTCGTGGTTCCGCTCTCAAAGCGATGGAATCTACTTCCACTGATCCGAACGCACCTGAATTCAAACCGATTTTGGATTTAATAAAAGCGTTGGATACTTATATCCCTATGCCTAAACGTGATCTTGATAAGCCTTTCTTGATGCCTGTGGAAGACGTATTTTCCATTAAGGGTCGAGGTACGGTAGCAACTGGCAGAATTGAACAGGGCAAAGTTAAAGTAAATGAAGAAGTAGAAGTAGTGGGGATTAAAGAAACTAGAAAAACAGTGGTAACGGGTGTGGAAATGTTTCGCAAGGACCTAGACGAAGGTCAGGCTGGCGATAATGTGGGATTGCTTTTAAGAGGAATGGAAAGAACGGATATTGAAAGAGGAATGGTTTTGGCCAAGCCGGGCACGGTTAAACCGCATACCAAATTTGAAGCGGGAGTTTATATTCTCACTAAAGAAGAGGGTGGTCGTCACACACCTTTCTTTAAAGGTTATAAACCTCAATTTTATTTCCGCACCACGGATGTGACAGGGGAAATTGAATTGCCCGAAGGAGTGGAAATGGTGATGCCGGGAGATGATATTAAAATCAAAGTTACCCTAGGGACACCAATCGCCATGGCCGATGGTTTACGTTTCGCGATTCGCGAAGGTGGACGTACGGTCGGAGCGGGAGTAGTGGCTAAAGTAATTGAATAACTAATACTCCAATTAACCAACCTACCAATTAATTTATTTTTGCCCTTTTAAATCTAGTTAAAGTGTCAGTCAAAACAGAAGAAAAAAAGAACAAACCCAAGTTGAGAATTAAAGTCAAATCTTTTGACTATAAGATTATTGATGAATGCGTGAAAAAGATTATGGAAGCGGCAAAACGTAGTGGGGCGATTGTCAATGGTCCCATTCCTCTGCCAGTCAAAACTCAGAAAATGACCGTCAATCGTTCTACTTTTGTACATGGTAGCACGAAAGACCAATATGAAATTCGTACGCATAAACGTTTAATTGATCTTTTGGAAAGCACCCCTAAAACCATGGAAATTCTCTCTACCTTGGATTTACCGGCGGGGGTAGACATTGAAATCAAGATGATCTAAAACAAGGTAGGATTATGTTATTTGGACACGGTGGGCATAGATCTGCCGTCTCTAACCTCTAATTCTTTATATTATGCCAGGCTTGCTCGGCAGAAAAGTTGGTATGACGCGTGTGAAATCTAAAGAAGGAACTTTGGTCCCGGTAACTTTAGTATTAGTAGAAACAGTGGAAATTGTTCAGGTTAAAACAGTTGAAAAAGATCATTATCAAGCGGTAGTTTTAGGCGCGGAAAAACTAAAACATCCCTCCAAAAATCACCACTTCCATTTAGTTAAGGAATTCAAAGTGGAAGAGTTAGCTGGTGTAGAGAGAGGACAGACATTAGGGATAGAAACTCTGGAAGGTGTAGAGAGCGTGACAGTTAGCGCTGTTTCTAAAGGAAAAGGTTTTCAGGGTTGTGTGGTGAGACATAATTTTTCTATTCATCCGCATTCACACGGTCATAAACATATCCGCGCGCCCGGTTCAATCGGAGTGCGTAAAGCGCGTCGAACCCAACGCGGTCAACGTTTGCCGGGGCATATGGGTGCAGAGAGAGTAACTTTGAAAGATCGTCCGATTGTGCAGGTGGATGTGGCCAATAAATTAGTCGCGATTAAGGGACCTATTCCGGGGGCGATGCGGAGTCCGATAGAGTTGAAATGGTAAGGGGAACAATTGACATTTAACAAGTGACAGTTGACATTAAATAATTTCCAACTTCTAAATTCCAAATCACAAGCACCAAATTCCAAATAAATTACAATAACTAAAGTTCAAAATCCAAAACAAATATCCAATTTTCAATTACTAATTTCCAATGAAATTCTAAATTCCAAATTCTTAATTCTAACTTCTAACGAGTGGAAATCGATTTGTACTCACAAACAGGGGAGCTGAAGGGAAAAACGTCTGTTTCAGATGAAATTTTTGCGAGCGAGGCGAGTGGTTTGTTGATCCATCAAGCTTTAGTGATACAACAGGGGAATCTGCGTCAATCTATCGCTAACACGAAAACTAGAGCTTTTGTCAGGGGAGGAGGTCGCAAACCCTGGAAACAAAAACACACTGGTCGCGCGCAGCAGGGTTCTATTCGTAGTCCCCAGTTTCGTGGTGGCGGGATTGTTTTTGGGCCCACCTCGGAAAGTAACTTTAAACGGAGACTGCCAGCTCAACAGAGGCAAAAAGCGCTTTTTGGAGTCTTGACGGAAAAAGCCAAACAAAATCAGATTGTGGTGATTGAGGAATTACAGTTTAAAACCCCTCATACAAAGATATTCGTGGAGCTGTTGGCCAAACTTCCTTCCGCGCGTTCCTGGTTGATTGTTTTGGCAGGGAGAAACCCTGCTGTAGTGAAAAGTGGACGCGCTATTGCGAACCTGAATTTTACCACTTGTCAGAGTTTAAAAATTGCCGATTTACTGAAAAATGAAAAGATTTTGTTTACCGATAAAGCTCTGGAAAATTTGGGAAAACCTAGCTTAACTAAAACTATTTAATTGCAACTTTAAATTCAAATGGACACTCTGATTAAAAAAGTAGTGGTTACGGAAAAAGGCGCTCAGTTAGAAGGAGCGAAAAAATATGTGGTGATTGTAGATACTAACGCCAATAAAGTTGCTTTGAAACAAGAATTTACCAAACGTTATGGAGTCAAGGTGGCTAAAGTAAATTTGTTTACTAGTCCCGCTAAAACCAAACAAAAAGGCAAGGGTATCTTTGTAAATAAACGACCAGTCTTAAAGAAGGCAATTATTACTCTTAAGAAAGGTGAGAAGGCCGTGGATCTGATTAAGCTTAAGAAAAGCGTTAAAAAATAACTTTATTTTAATTTTTTCTCTCACATGAGTCTGAAAGTTTGGAAACCAGTCACGCCAGGAAGGAGACAAATGCTCACCGTAGACTTCAAAGAAATCACTAAAGACACTCCTTTGAAAAGTCTTGTTAAGGGCAAGAAGAATGCGGGCGGACGTAATAATACTGGTAAAATCACCACGCGGCATCGGGGAGGTTGGTATCGTAAAATCACCAGAAAGGTGGATTTTAAAATGCTTGATAAGCTCAATATTCCCGCGCGAGTAGAAACCATTGAATATGATCCCAATCGTACCGCCTTCTTGGCTTTGGTTTGTTATTGTGATGGAGAAAGACGTTACTTGTTGGCGCACAGTGAAATGAAGGTAGGTGATGAAGTGATTACTTCTCCTCGTACCAAGATTAAACCAGGCAATCGTCTGCAATTACAGTATATTCCGATTGGCTTTCCGGTTTATAATCTAGAAGTAGTGGCAGGGCAAGGAGGAAAATTGGTGCGTAGTGCTGGCGCAAACGCAAAAATTGTAGGTGGTGAAGGTAAATATGTGCAGATACAAATGTCTTCAGGGGAAATTAGGGCTTTTACCAAAGAAAGTTATGCTACAGTGGGAATAGTTAGCAATGTGGATCATAGTAATGAGAAGTCCGGTAAAGCGGGACGTACGCGTTGGCAAGGTGTTCGTCCAACAGTTCGAGGCAAAGCGATGAATCCGGTTGATCATCCCCATGGTGGTGGCGAAGGCAACAGCTCAATTGGTATGAAATACCCAAAAACTCCTTGGGGGAAACATGCCCTAGGGGTAAAAACCAGAAAGAAGGAAAAGTATAGTGATAAGTTTATTATAAAAAACAAACACCAAACCAGAAGGAAATAAAAAATGAAGTAGGAAGTTTTCGTTTAAACTTGTCTTAACCCTCCTTCGCTGAAGCTTCGGAGGGTAAAGGAACTGTCCTACTCAATAAAATTATAATTTTATTTCGTAGCACATTTCGCTTTATGTCTCGTTCGTCTAAAAAAGGCCCCTACCTTGATTCTAAGCTGCTCAAGAAAATAGAAAGGTTAAATCAAGAAGGTAGGCGCAAAATCATTAAAACCTGGTCGCGTGATTGCGACATTTCTCCGGAATTTGTAGGCCACACTTTCGCTGTTTATAATGGCAAACAACATCTTCCTGTTTTCATTACCGAAAATATGGTAGGACATAAGCTAGGAGAGTTTTCTCCTACTTGTAAATTCAAAGCCCATGGAGGCAAATTGGCTAAGAAACAAATGAAATAATTATTTATTATGCAAGCTCATCTTAGAAACATCCGCATTTCTCCTAAAAAAGTTAACTTGTTGGCAGGGTTGATTCGTAAAAAAACACCCACGCAAGCCATTGACTTTTTGAAATTTGTCCCTAAAAAAGCAGCCAGGTTTCTCATTAAAGCAATTCAGTCGGCTCTCGCGAACGCGGAAAATAATTTTAAACAACAAGCGGAAAAGTTAGAAATTCAAGAAGTGATTGTGACGGGAGGCGCGATGTTGAAGAGAGGTTTGCCAGTTTCCCGTGGTCGTTACCATCGTATTCGTAAGAGAACTTCGCATATCAGTGTTAAGTTACAAGCCAAAACTTCTTCTAATCAAAAATAAAGTATGGGCAAGAAAGTAAATCCTAATATTATTCGTCTCGGCATTAATAAAAGTTGGCATTCCAACTGGTTTGCGGAAAAGAAAAAATATGCCGCATTTTTGCACCAAGATTTAGTCATCCGTGATTTTTTAATGACCACGCTCAAGGAAGCAGGGATCGCCAAGATTTATCTGGAGCGCTTTCCTGGTAAGGTGGTAGTCAATATCTACACCGCTAAACCTGGCGTAATCATTGGTCGCAGTGGAGAAAATATAGAAAATCTCAGATTAAAATTAAAAGAACGTTTTAAAGAACAGTTTGAAGTCAATATTCTAGAAGTTGAAGGGATTAATGGCAGTGCGAAGTTGGTAGGTGAGAGTATCGCGGCTCAGATTGTGCGTCGGGTACCCTACCGTCGCGCGGTTAAAAACGCGCTGGAAAAAATTCAGGAAGAGAAAAAAAAGATAGAAGGGGCTAAAGTGTTAGTTTCGGGGCGTTTAAATGGAGCGGAAATCGCACGCTCGGAATATTTTGTCTGGGGGAAAATCCCTCTGCACACATTGCGTTCTGATATTGACTATGAATTAGTTAAAGCTTTAACCACTTATGGCATTATTGGAATTAAAACCTGGATTTATAAAGGCCAATTATTTAAAGAGGAACCGATGGCCACGCGAAATCCTAAATCTAAACCAATGTCTTCTTAATTTTTAGACATGTTATTTCCTAAAAAAACTAAATATCGCAAGACTCATCGTGGACGTCTCAAAGGAGTTAGTCAGCGTGGATCACGGGTAAGTTTTGGCGAGTTTGGTCTTAAGGCGACTGAACGAGGGCACCTAACCGCGCGTCAGATTGAAGCTGGTCGGCGGGTGGTCGCGCGCAAGATTAAGAGAAAAGGTAAGGTCTGGGTGATGGTTTTCCCGGATAAGCCAGTTACTTGTAAGCCTGCTGAAGTAAAGTTGGGGGGAGGCAAGGGGAATGTTGATCATTATGAAGTGAATATTTTACCGGGACGCGTGATTTTTGAAATGGCAGGCGTGGAAGAAGATTTAGCGCGGGAAGCCTTAAGATTAGCTGCCGCCAAAATACCTATGAAAACTAAATTTGTGATTGCTTATTAATTTTTTCTATCTATGTTATCTTCTCAGGAAATCAAACAAGTGGAATCAAAAGAACTTCTTAGAGAAGTAGAAAAAGTAAAGCAAGAGTTGGATCAGCTAGTCTTGCAAAATTCAGTTGGTCAATTAAAAGAAACCAGTAAAATCAGGCAAAATAAACATTATTTAGCGCGCCTACTCACAGAGTCTAATCGGCGCAAAAATCAGAATTTAAATCCTAAATAACACCTTTAATCTTTAATTGTTATCTCCGTGCACACCAAGAAAGGCATTGTCACTTCTACTAAGATGCAGAAAACGGCCATAGTGACAGTCTATACTTATAAAGTTCATCCAAAGTACAAAAAACGTTACCGAGTTTCTAAGAAATTTATGGCGGAGAATCCTGCTAACCTTTATCAGGAAGGAGAAACTGTGATGATTAAAGAGGCGCGGCCGTTGAGTAAAAGAAAAAGATGGATTATTACCGAGAAAGTTCAACTGCAAAAATAATTAATCCGAAAATAACTAACTCTAAAGATGATTCAGCAACAAACTCGCCTCAAGGTGGCGGATAATACAGGAGCAAAAGAAGTGATGTGCATTAAGGTACTAGGAGGTACGCGTGCGCATTACGCTCGCGTAGGCGATGTGGTTGTTGTTTCTGTTAAAAGAGCTTTGCCGCGAGGGATGGTGAAAAAGAAAAGTATCCAACGAGCAATTGTCGTGCGTACTAGAAATAATATTAAAAGAGAAGATGGTTCGTATTTGAAGTTTGATGAAAACGCGGTAGTGATTGTGGATAAAGATGGTCAACCGCGGGGAACTCGTGTGTTTGGTCCAGTGGCTCGCGAGTTACGTAAAAAAGGTTTCCAAAAAATTATTTCCCAGGCTCTTAATGTAATCTAAAGATGAAAATCAAAACAGGAGATCTAGTTGTGGTGACAAAAGGCAAATTTAAAGGTAAAAAAGGAAAAGTTTTACGTACTTTGAAGGAAAAGCAAAAAGTGGTGGTGGAAAAAATCAATCTAGTCACGCGTCATTTGCGCAAAACTTCTCAAAAACCAGGTGAAGTGATTAAAAAAGAAGCTCCTTTGGAGGTTGCCAATGTTAAACTAGTTTGTCCTCACTGTGCGCAGGTGATACGTGTAGGCTATAAAAAATCTGCCGATGGCAAGAAAAACCGCATTTGCAAAAAGTGTTCTGCCGTGGTAGATATTGCTAAAGCTACTATTAAAGAAAAGAAATAATTATGAAACTTAAAGAGATTTATCAAAAAGAAATCGCAAAAAAGCTCCAGACCGAGCTCTGTTTAACAAACATCTGGCAGGTGCCACATTTAAGGTGTGTTAAAGTCAATTTGGGCATTTGTTCCTTGATGAAGGAGAGTAAAGATTACAGTGGTTTAGAAAAAAACTTAGCTTTAATTACAGGCCAAAAGCCAGCTCTCCGTCGCGCGCACAAGTCTATTTCTAATTTTAAATTAAGAAAAGGGATGCCAGTGGGTTTAATGGTAACCCTGCGGGGAGAACGTATGTTCGACTTTGTTGAAAGATTAATCGGTGTGGTTTTGCCACGCATCCGAGATTTTAGGGGTATTTCCAAGCGTAGTTTTGATGGTCGAGGCAACTATAGTTTAGGAATACATGATCAATCAGTTTTTCCAGAAATTAATCCGGATGAAGCGGTTAAAAATCGTGGTTTGGAAATTACCTTCGTGACGACAGCCCAAACTAATGAAGCGGGCGAAAAATTACTTTCAGCGTTTGGTTTTCCTTTTAAGAAATAAATTTTTACCTATGGCTAAAGAATCATTAGTTGTGAAACAGAGAAGAATGGTTAAGCGATTGGAACATTATCGTTCTTTAGGTAAAAAGATGCCCTTGGCTACTCGAGTCTATAATCGTTGTCATATCTGTGGTCGAATTGGTGGTTACATGAGAAAATTTGAGATGTGTCGAATTTGTTTCCGAGAAAGAGCAGAACGTAATGAACTTGTAGGAGTGCGCAAGTCGAGCTGGTAGAAGAGATAAGTACAAAGTACGAAAGACAAAGTACAAAATATAAAACACAAAAATAAAAATTAATTTTAATCCATCATTTTAAATTTTGCATTTTGACTTTTTAATTTTTCTATGTCTGATCCGATTGCAGATTTACTCACGAGATTAAGAAATGGCTACCGTGCCAGAAAAAAAAATGTGGAATTGCCCTTTTCCAAAGTTAAATGGGAGATTGCCAAGGTAATCGCTAAAAATGGTTTTATTGAAACGGTAGAGCGGGAAGGCGAGGGGAAAGAAGCCAAATTAATTCTTCAACTTAAAGCAACGTCCTTAAATGATTCCCCGTTACAATTTAAGCGCATTAGTAAACCAGGTAGGCGGGTGTATGTAGAAAGTAAGGCCGTACATTCAGTGAAAAATGGCTTGGGAATCTCGATTATTTCCACCTCAGCAGGAGTTTTAGCGGGTTATGAAGCCTACAGGAGGGGATTGGGAGGAGAGTTGATCTGTGAGATCTGGTAGAAAAGAAGTACAAAGTACGAAAGACCAAGTACGAAAGACAAAAGACAAATATAAAAAATAAAATAAGCTGTTTAGTAATTTATAATTTATCATTTATCATTTGTAACTTTTATACGCTTTTCATTTGTACTTTGTAATTTGTCTTTCGTAATTTTTCTTATGTCCCACATTGGCAAAATGCCGATCGAAATACCGGAAGGAGTAGAGGTTAAACTCGAAAATGGAGTGGCTTGGATTAAAGGTCCCAAAGGAGAGTTGAGCTTAACGGTCCATCCTCAGATTAGTGTTGTTAGGGATGGCCAACAGCTGAAAATTAGTTTAGCTGTAAGTGACCCTGAAGGAGTGAAACAATTAAGCAAGTTTCATGGTTTAACGCGTACCCTGTTGAACAATATGGTGATAGGAGTAAAAGAGGGACATGAAAAAAAGATAGAAATTATCGGAGTAGGCTATAAAGCCCAATTGCAAGGCAATACCCTAGTGATGAATTTGGGCTATTCTCATCCGATTAATTACGCCATTCCGGTGGGAATTAGTATTGTTCAAGACAAAGAGAACAAAAACCTTTTAAGTATTAATGGAGTGGACAAACAATTAGTAGGCGAGGTGGCCGCTCAAATCCGCCGTCAGCGTCCGCCAGAACCATATAAAGGTAAGGGCATTCGTTATGTGGGTGAAAAGGTTAGGCGTAAAGCGGGCAAATCTGCTAGTAAATGAAATAAATAAAATTAACTACACTGTTTATGTTAGTAAAAAGTTTAAATCGTTATCGTAGGCACCGGCGTGTCCGACAAAAAATTGAAGGTTCTTTGCAAATACCTCGTTTAGTGGTTTTTCGTGGTCTAAGTCATATCCATGCACAGATCGTGGACGATCAAGGAAATCGGGTTTTAGCCGCGGCAAGTGATTTAAAGCTTAAAAAACAAAAACAAACCAAGAGCGAGATTGCTAAAGAAGTAGGTAAATTGTTAGCAACGGCGGCTCTAGAGAAGGGAGTTCGTGCTTGTGTATTTGATCGTAATGGTTATCAATATCATGGTAGAGTGCAGGCGTTGGCTGAAGGGGCCAGAGAAGGTGGGCTACAGTTTTAATTCTTTAAAGTTAATTTTACTATGGCGGCATTTAAGACTAACGCTCCAAGACGGGAAGAAAAAGAATATGAGGAAGAAGTACTCGCGATTGATCGTGTTACGCGGGTAACCGCTGGCGGTAGACAATTGCGGTTTAGGGCGGTGGTGGTGATAGGCAACCATAAAGGAAAGGTGGGAGTTGGTACAGCGAAGGACCGTGAAGTATTAGGAGCGGTGACGAAAGCAGTACGTAACGCCCAAAAAAACTTGGTAACTATCAAAGAAATTAATGGTACAGTTCCTCATGAAATCAGAGTTAAATATAAAAGCGCTAAGATTTTAATTTTACCTGCTTCAGCAGGTACTGGTATTATTGCAGGGGGAGCAGTGCGTCGAGTCTTAAAGCTAGCAGGATATAAAAATGTTTTAAGTAAAATGTTCGGTAGTAGTAATAAAATCAATAACGCGCGTGCTACGCTGGAAGCGCTACGACTTATGAAAAATCCCAGGAAGACCGCTAATAGAAAAGAAACGACTCAAGAGACAAATTTATCTGGCATAGTGGAACAATCTCCGATTCAGATTACAAAAGAAAACCAGCCGATTAAAAAACCCAAGCCGAAGTCAAAAGCCAATCTAAAAAATAAAAAATGAGAAATCATCTCCCCTGACCCCTCCTTATTAAGGAGAGGAAGGTATGGTCATAAGCTGGAACCTCTATCTATAACTATCAACTATCATCTGAAATCTATAATCTGGTATCTAATCTCTATCATCTAGAACATGCAGCAACATTCTTTAAAAGTAACCGCTCACAAAAAACACCGCAGAGTGGGACGAGGTAATGCCTCGGGACATGGTAATTATTCAGGCAGGGGTTGTAATGGACAGGGCCAACATGACAGCCATAAGGTCAGGGTGCTTTTCGAAGGAGGACAAACTCCTCTGATGATGAAATTGCCCAAATTAAAGGGGTTTAAATTTCACATCAAAACTTGCTATCAGGTGGTCAACTTGGAAAAACTCAATCTTTTTCCAGAAAATACTAAAATCAATCCAGAGAAGCTTGAAGAGAAGGGTTTGATTAGAAGCTTACAAAAGCCGGTTAAAATTTTAGGACGAGGGAAATTGGAGAAAAAGCTTCAATTTGAAAATGTAAGTTTTTCAGAAACAGCAAAAAAACAGTTAGGTTTTGTTAATTCTTAACCAGTCGGTTGGTATGTGGGAATATTTAATGCGAATTTGGAATGCTCGTGGCTTGAGAAAAAAAATCCTCTTTAGTGTTTTTGCCATTGTAATCTTTCGCTTATTGGCTCATATTTCAGTCCCGGGAGCTAATCTGGTGGCCTTAAAAGAGGTTTTTAGTCGTAATTCTGCTTTGGGTTTTTTCAGCGCCTTAATGGGGGGCAGTATGGAAAATTTTTCCATTGTATTAATGGGACTTTCTCCTTATATCAATGCCTCCATTATTATTCAACTATTAACCGTGGTGATTCCCAGACTAGAAGCCCTTTCTAAGGAGGGGGCGCGTGGTTACGAAACTATCAATCAATACACCCGTTGGCTAACACTGCCTTTAGCCTTTGTACAAAGTTATGGCATGGTTTTACTTTTGAATCGTTTGGGAGGGGGACAAGTATTGGTGGACGTGAAAAATCTAGGAGTGATGTTGCCAATTATGTTAAGTGTCACGGCTGGTACGGTTTTTTTGGTCTGGCTGGGTGAACTAATGACGGAAAAAGGGTTGGGCAATGGTGTTTCAATGTTAATTTTCGCGGGAATTGTTTCCAGTATCCCTGCTGTTTTAGGGCAAACTTTCAGTCTGGCATTAGTAGAAAGCAATAAAGCGGTCTCTTTCCTGATTTTAGTTGGAATTACTTTGCTCTTAACGGCCTTTATTATTTGGTTTACGGAAGGGCGACGAGATATTCCCATTACTTACGCGCGTCAGGCGCGCGGCAATGAAAGTGCCATTCCGATTAGAGTTAATCAAGCGGGAATGATTCCTATTATTTTCGCGATTTCCTTAGTCACCTTCCCCAATCTCTTTGCGCAACTTTTTCAAGATGCGCGTTCGCCTTGGCTGGCGCAAATCGCCAAGTTTATCACTAGCCATTTTAATCCTTCTAGCCCGGGGATCATTTACGTGTTAATTTACTTTATTTTAGTGGTGGCCTTTTCTTATTTTTATGTAGGGGTGACTTTTAAAACTGAAAATATCGCCGAAAATATTCAAAAAAGAGGTGGCTTCATTCCTGGTATTCGTCCGGGTCGACAGACCGCTGAATTTCTAGCAAGAGTTTCTCAAAATCTTAATCTGTGGGGCGGTATTTTTCTAGCGATGGTAGCAATTTTCCCTTATCTTTTCAGCTACTTAACTTCAGAGGTGGGTACGGGAGCAGTACCGCTTTTAATTTCCGGCGCGGGATTAATTATCGTGGTAGGAGTTATTTTGGAACTGGTGCGTCAAATTAATACCGAATTGGTGATGTACGACTACGAGAAGTTTTATTAGTTGACGGATGTTCCATATTTAATCAATTAAAGATGAATTTTGTTTTGCTGGGCATTCAGGGCTGCGGCAAGGGGACGCAGGGGAGAACTTTAGTTGAGAAATATCATTTTCGTTTTTTGGAGATGGGTGCGCGTTTGCGCGAACTGGCCAAGCGAGAAGATGCTTATGGATCTTTTGTGAGAGAAAACTTAAAACAGGGCAATCTTCTTCCGAACCAAGACATTATACGAATAATTGAAGAATTTGTTTTAACAAAGCCGGAACAACCCTTTGTTTTGGATGGAGCTCCGCGCATGTTGCCCCAAAAATTACTTTTTGATCAGTTAATGCGGCGCGTTGATCAGGATTTTAAAGTGCTTTTCTTAAACCTAGATCCCGCTAAAGCGCTAGATAGAATTAACCAAAGACGAATCTGTAAAAAATGTAAAGCCACTTATGCCCCTGATTACACCCTGAATACTTGTCAAAAAAAGTGGGGGAATGTGATTTGTGGGGGAGAACTTACTCAAAGGGTGGATGATATTAATATTAAAGCGATTCAAAATCGCATCCATAATTTTCAAACCCTTACTCTACCAGTGATTGAACTATATCAACAGGAAAATAAATTGTTAGAAATTAACGCGGATCAATCCATGGAAGCGGTGACGCAAGAAATTGAAAAAAAGATTAAAATCTATCTTTAAACTATGAAAATACTTTTAAAAACCGAAACAGAAATTGAAAAAATGAGGCTAAGCGGAAAGATTTTACATGAAACCTTAAAGCGATTAGCGATTTGCGCAAAAGTGGGTATGCAGACGAGTGAACTAGAGGAAATTGCGCAAGCCCTTTTAAAAGAAAAAGGAGTGCGACCAGCTTTTGTGGGATTTGGAGGTTATCCTGCCGCTTTATGTGTTTCGGTGAATGAAGAGGCTGTGCATGGTGTGCCAGGGACACGCAGGTTAAAAGATGGTGATTTGGTTAGTGTTGATTTAGGAGTGGATTATGAGGGATTGATTACTGACGCGGCAATCACCGTTGGGGTGGGTAGAATCACCCCTGTTCAACAAAGGCTTCTAGAGACTGCCTTGCTGGCGCTCCAGGAAGGAATTAGGGCGGCTAAAGTGGGTAATTTTACTGGTGATATTGGCTGGGCGATTCAAAAAGTAGTGGAACAGGCTGGTTTTGCGGTAATCCGTGATTTAACCGGTCACGGTGTGGGTAGATTTTTACACGAAGATCCGGCTGTGCCTAATTTTGGCCGTCCCAAAGTAGGAGTTCCACTGCGATTGGGTATGACCATAGCGATTGAACCAATTATTGCCACCGTTCCAACGGAAATAAAATTGGCTCGGGATGGGTACACTTATTTAACCACAAATGGGGCGCATGTTGTACAGGTAGAACACACGATTGCCATTATGAAAGATGGTCCTGAAATTTTGACCTAAATAGTCAAAAAAAGGTTGTGGTAAGAATACTTTTAGTGTAGATTACCTCCTGCATTTTTTCGAAAGAATATGGTAAAAGCAGATAAAATCGCGGTGGAAGGTGTGGTTAAGGAAGCCTTACCAAATGCCACTTTTAAAGTAGAATTAACCCAAGAGGGTTATCAGGGGCATCTGGTTAACGCTTATCTCTCGGGCAAAATGCGCATGAACTATATTAAAGTGTTGGAAGGGGATCGTGTGACAGTGGAAATCAGTATTTATGATTTAAACCGAGGGATTATCACTTTCCGTCATAAACCAGGCGAAGATCATAAAACTATTCCAGAGGAAATAAATTTAGATAAGACTGAAGTACTCCCTGGGACAAAAGACTTGCTTTAATCTAAAAATTCATTATGAAAGTCAGACCTTCTGTAAAAAAAATGTGTAAGAAATGTAAGGTGGTGCGTCGTGAGGGCGTTGTCAGGATTGTTTGTGAAAATAAACGCCACAAACAAAGACAAGGCTAGAAGAAGATGAAATTCCAAAATCCAAATCTGTTTTAAATTATTCATAATTCATAATTCATTATTCATTATTCATTTCTTCTATGGTGCGGATCTCTGGTATTCAATTGCCAAATAATAAACGAGTTGAAATAGGATTAACCTATGTCTACGGAATTGGGCGCAGTTTAAGCAATAAAATTCTGCACAAATTGAATATTAATACCGATATCAAGATTAAGGATCTTACGGAAGAACAGGAAAATTTATTGCGCGAGGAGATCAAAAAAATGCCCACGGAAGGTGATTTAAAACGTAAAGTAGTGTTAGATATTAAAAGACTGCAAGACATCGGCAGCTATCGAGGATATCGACATAAGGCCGGTTTGCCTACCAGAGGACAGCGTACGCGTTACAACTCCCGTACTCGTAAAGGCAAGAAAAAGATTGTAATCGGCGGTTCTAAAGCTACTAAATAATTTTTAAGATGACTAAAACAACTAAAACGAAGACAGCTAGGAGTAAAAGAAAGAATGTGGAAAGAGCACATGTGTATGTGAGAGCCTCTTTTAATAATACAATTGTGACGATTGCCGATGAAAATGGAGATGTTTTAGTGCAAAATAGTGCTGGGAGTAGTGGTTTTAAGGGAACACGTAAGTCCACTCCTTACGCCGCGCAGGTAGCCGCAGGAGGAGCGATTAAAAAAGCACTCAATTTTGGAGTTAAAAAAGTGGATGTCTATATTAAAGGATTAGGATCTGGTCGAGAGCAAGCCTTAAGGGGATTGCAATCAGAGGGTGGCCTGGAGATTCTTTCAATTACTGATGTCACGCCCGTACCGCATGGCGGTTGTCGTCCTAAAAAAATGAGACGAATTTAATTTTAATTTTTTGGTTTAAATTTTTTATGCGTCGTCTAGGTCCAAAATGTCGTTTATGTCGTATGGAAGGGGAAAAACTCTTTTTAAGAGGAGAGCGTTGTGAAAGCCAGAAATGCGCGGTTTTGCGTCGCGGTTCTCCTCCAGGAATGCATGGTAAAAAAAGAAAAAAAATGACAGAATATGGTAGACAAATGCGGGCAAAGCAAAAATTAAAAAAGATTTATGGTATTTCGGAAGCCCAACTCTTAATCTATTTCAAGAAGGCTGGTCGAAGTGTTGGAGCAACCGATCAAACACTATTAAAATTACTGGAAATGCGTGTGGATAATTTTCTCTATCGTTCTGGTTTAGCGGATTCTTTGTCACAGGCGCGACAATGGATTGGTCATGGTCTTTTTAAACTAAACGGACGCTCTATCACAATTCCTTCTATTCAGGTTAAGGGTGGTAGTACATTGGAACTAAAAGCAAAGCATGGAGATAAAATGATTTTCCTTAAAAAAAGAGATTTGAAATTAAGCGCTCCTGTTTGGATGGAGACTAATCCAAAAGAAATCAAGATTACTTGTTTGCGGGAACCAGAGCTTAAAGAGTTGGAGACCACACTGGATTTGCAGTTGGTGGTAGAGTACTATTCACGCTAATCGTTTATTTTAGCCTTTAAAGCCAGTATTATGCATCATTTGCATGAGAAGATAGGTATTCCTAAGATTGTTACTAAAGAAGTGGACGGTAACACCACCGTTTTTATTGTGGAACCACTGCCCGTAGGTTACGGAATGACTCTAGGAAATGCCCTGCGCAGAGTACTTCTTTCTTCCTTGCCGGGAGCCGCCGTGACTGGAATAAAAATGAAAGGTGTGACACATGAATACACCACTTTAGCGGGAGTAAAAGATAGTGTCTTGGATATGATTTTGAATTTTAAGGGATTGCGCTTCAAAAAGCATACGAATGAACCTAGCTGGTTAAAATTAAAATTAAAAAAGGCCGGAGAGGTTTTGGCTAAGGAAATTGAATTACCGTCTGATGTGGAGATTCTCAATCCTGACACTTATATTACCACTTTGGATAATAATAGTACTGAACTGGATCTGGAAATTAGAGTAGAAAAGGGTGTGGGGTATGTTTCTACCAATGAGCTCAAAAAGAAAGAAGTTGATAGTAGTGTTATTTTGGTGGACGCTTCTTTTTCGCCAGTCATGAATGTGCGGTATGAGGTCCTACCTGCCCGCGTGGGGCAAATGACCAATTTAGATAAGTTGGAAATAGAAATTAAAACTGATGTTTCTTTGTCTCCAGCGGAAGCTCTGCGTTTTGCCGCAGATGTACTTAAGTCTTATTTTAGTTTATTTAGTACCACGGGTGAGTTGGTTGAGCCGGATTTTATTAGTGACCCCAACCAGATTAAACAGCGTCAAGATGAAGAAGAGGCTAAATCTTCTCAAAAGGACTCCTACACCCCCATTGAAATCCTGAATCTTTCGCCACGCACTCTCAACGCGTTAATCAATGGTGGTATTGGTTCAATCGAACAATTAGTTAAATGCACGGAAAGCAAACTTTCTAATCTAAGAGGTTTTGGCAAAAAAGCGATGATGGAAATTAAGGCCGCCCTGCGGGATAAAGGTTTGATTATGCTTAAAGAAGAAGAGCGTTAATTCTATTCATTTAATCACGGATTCGCATGCGTCATCGGAAAAAGAAAATCTTATTAAGTCGTGATAAAGATCATCGCAAGATGCTCTGGAGAAATTTGGCCACCAGCCTAATTTTGTACGAACGAATTAAAACCACGTCTACAAAGGCTCGTTTTGTTAAACCTAGAATTGAGAGAATGATTACGATTGTCAAAAAGAAGGATAAGATGAACGCTATTCGTTATTTGGAGGCGCGTTTGTTGGACTCCAACGCTTCTCGTAAGCTTATGGAGGTGCTTTTGCCTTTATTTAAAGACAGAAAAGGCGGTTACACCAGAACGATTAAGATTGGTCCACGTAGTGGCGATGCGGCCCCTATGGTTTATTTAGAACTGGTCAAATAATCAACTAACAGATTTGTTTTTATGAAAACCTTTATTCCCAAAGTACTAGCGGCGCTAGAACATAAATGGTATTTAATAGACGCGGAGGACCAGATTTTAGGACGTTTAGCGGTCAAAGTAGCCGATTTGTTACGTGGAAAAAATTTGCCGCAATTTACACCGCACATGAATATGGGTGGTTATGTAGTGGTGATTAACGCGGAGAAAATTAAAACCACTGGGAATAATAAAGAAATAGAAAAAACTTATTTCCGTCACAGTGGTTACAAGGGGAGTGAGGAAAATATAACTCTTCAAACCATGCGCGCCAAGAAACCAACCGAAGTGATTCGCCTAGCCGTCAGAGGAATGTTGCCGAAAAATCGACTGCGAGATGATTTCTTAAGAAATTTAAAGATTTTCGCGGGGCCAGTTCACCCGCATACCGCCCAACAGCCAGAGCAAGTTAAGCTTTAGTATAGTTTTATTAGCCAATTTCTAAACTTATGGTCACCATTTCGTCAGAACAAGAGGTTAAACCAACTAAACTAAAACCATATTTTTATGCTTGCGGTCGTAGAAAAACTGCTTCCGCGCGCATACGTCTTTTCCCGAATGGTTCAGGCAATTTGCAAATTAACGATAAATCCGGAGAAGAGTATCTACAGAAACGGGGTGCTTTAATTAGTTTAGTACTTACTCCTTTTCGTTTAACTAAAACTAAAGGTTTGTTTGATGTGACCATTAAAGTAGTGGGTGGGGGCATGGAAGGACAAGCGGAAGCAATTCGTCATGGGATTGCCCTCGCTTTACAAAAATACAATGAAAATTTCCGGCCTATTTTAAAGAAAGCGGGTTTGATTACCCGCGATTCCCGTATCAAAGAACGTAAAAAACCAGGCCTACACGGTGCCCGTCGCGCGCATCAGTGGAGTAA
>CAZPDC010000001.1:0-6039 GCA_964585215.1 uncultured Candidatus Peribacteria bacterium | reverse complement strand
AAGAACGTAAAAAACCAGGCCTACACGGTGCCCGTCGCGCGCATCAGTGGAGTAAACGGTAAAATTAGCTAGTTAGCTTGTAGCTTCTTAGCTGATTAGTTGTGGGAAAAAAATGTACACCCCTTTTGTATTAAAGGTGGTTTATTAGTATAATATAAAGAAGTTTAACTAAAAGAAATGAACGTCCTGAAAGATAATTCACATTTCTTAGAAGATCTTGTTTTGCCTGATTCAATCGAAGCAGGCTGGTCCGAAGTAGAGAAAGCTTGGCAGGACCTTATGTTGGTAATTAAAAAATTGGGTAGTTTATTGAAGCAAGCCAAAGGTAAGGGAATTACCAAAGTAACCGTTTTTAATGAAGATGAATCTAAATTTAAACTTGAACCTCTACTTAGACTTAATCAGAGGTTTGCGATTACCGATGATAGTAAGTTGCGTCAGTTGCTTAGTGGTGTGGGGGGAAATCCGGCAAGACGCAAAGAACTAGTAACTGTTTTAGTGGGTCTTTACGGAGGAATTTTAGAAAAAGAATTCGAGATAAACGAGGTGCTGTTTCAGGAGTCTAGAGATAAACTACTTGCGATCAGAGAAGTCCAGCAGCACACCAACGCGAGAGTTAATAAGCTTTTGGGAATAATTCATAAACTAGAACGCGAGCCCGATCCTTTAAAAAATCCCAAGTTTGATAAAGCTCAGTTGGAATATAGAGAACTAACTGATCCTGCCGCTTCTACTGGAGACAAAGAAAAAGAATTGGCGGATGCTTTAGCTAAGGGCATAGAGTATTTCCGCAAAAATTATAAAAAAGAAAAATTGGCAGAATTTGAACAGAAACTGAAGAAAACCTTATTGGTTGGTTAGAGTTAGAGAAATTTGACAAGATTAGATCATGGGTATAAGGCAACATACCTATTTTTTTTAAATCACTCTATTATGCCAGAATGTTTGAAATCCGATGAAAAGGACTGTGATACTGATAGAATTTTAGATATTTTCGAAAAGATTTTAACTGAGGAAGAGGGGGTTAATCTTAAGAAGTTTCAAGATAATTGGAGCTTTTTAGTTCAGGAGTTTAGGTTGATTAGGATTTGGGACGAAGAAATAATTACTTATTTAGAGAAAATACTGTTTAATCGGAACCAAACTCCCCGTAGAATCACCTTGATTACAATAGAAGAAACCCAAAAACTTACAGGGATAATTAAAATAACCTTGAACAAATATAATTCTTTAAAAGAAAAAGAAACCACTAAAGAACAAAGTCAAGTTATGACAACTTTATATGACAACTTAGCTAAAATTAAAGTAGTAATTAATGGAGGATAGTTACTCTTCTTTGTAGGGGGTCATAATTTTACATTTTTTCCGGAGTCTCTATCCCAAGGAGGGTAAGGGATTTTTGAATGACGATTTCTACGGCTTGGCATAAAGCTAAGCGTGCTTGCTTTAGTTTTTCTGTTTCGGCAGATAAAACAGAATGTTTTTGATAAAAACGGTTAAATTCCTTAGCTAATTCATAAACATAGTGAGTGAGTTGCGCGGGATTAAATCTTTCCGCGGCAGACAAAATGACGGTGGGGAATTCAGCTAAGAGTTGAATGACAATCTTTTCTTTGGGGCGGTTGAGTGAAGAATAATCAAGTTTGCCAGTGGTTTTAATGTCCTCTGCTTCAGCTTTTTGCTTTAAGCTGTGAATGCGCGCGGCGGTGTATTGTACAAAAGGTCCGGTGTTACCTTCAAAGGCAATCGATTCGGCGGGATTAAAAACCACATTTGTTAAGGGATTGACACTTAAAAGTTGATATTTTAAAGCGCCTAGCCCTACCTCATGGGAGATTGTTTCTAACTCTTGAGGGGTATAATTTTTCAAGGCTTGAGTAATCTGTTTGGCTTTATTTTTTACTTCCTCCATCAGGTCATCGGCATCCACCACTATGCCTTCGCGGCTCTTCATTTTGCCCGTGGGTAACGCCACCATACCGTAAGCGAGGTGATAAGAATGGTCGGCGATTTCCGTGAATCCCAATTTGCGCATTAAAGCAAAGAGGGTGTGAAAATGATGAGTTTGCTCATTGGCCACCACCCAAATAGCCTTATTCAAATTAAATTCTTTAAATTTATGATAAGTTAAAGCTAAATCTTGAGTGATATAAACCGTGGTACCGTCACTGCGCAGAAGCGTTTTTTTGCCTAAATTTTTAGCGAGATCGGTCAGATCGCATTGCACGGAACCATCTGGTTCTTTTTGGAAAATCCCTTTTTGAAGACCTTCTTCCACAAATTTTTTACCTTCCTCATAGAGTTCACTTTCATAATAGTTTTTATCAAACCGAGAACCTAGTTCTTGATAAGTTTTCTCCCAACCGGCATAAACCCAGCTGTTCATAGTTTGCCAAAGCTTCAGAGTTTCTGGATCATCCTGTTCCCATTTTTGCAAGAGATTCTGTGCCTCTTGATACAAGCCGGATTGTTTGAGAAAATCTAGTTCCGTTTGTCTTTGTGCTTGTTCGGATAATTTGATTAACTCGATTTTATGTTCTTGAAAATACTGTTTTTTTTCTTCTTTGAGAGCTGTTTCAAAAAGAACGTAATATTTAGCGACTAGATGGTCTCCTTTCAGTCCAGTAGTCTCAGGCGTCTCACCTTGTCCCCATTTCTGATAACCAAGCATGGACTTGCAGATATGGATGCCACGATCATTGATGATTTGAGCTTTAATTACTTTATAACCAACAAACTCAAAAAGATTGGCCAAAGACATTCCCAGTAGATTATTGCGGATGTGTCCAAGGTGCAAAGGTTTATTGGTATTTGGTGAAGAATATTCCACCATTACTGTTTGGCCATGGAACTGGTCACTCTTGCCATAAACCTCTTTTTCCAGCAGGATTTTTTCCAAAACCAACTGGTTTAAAATTTCATTTTTGAGAAAGAAATTCACATATCCACCCGTGACTTCAATTTTTTCCAAAAAATCAGTTTTAAGTTGATTTTGAATTAGCTTTCCCAGCTCAATTGGATTTTGTTTGAGCTCTTTCGCTAAAGCAAAAGTTTTTAAAGTAAAATCTCCGCGTGCTTTTTCCACGGGGGTTTCTAGTAAAACAGGGGAGTCTGTTTTTAGAATAGTTTTTAACTCACTTTCCAAAAAGGTCTTAATCTCGTCGATTTCTTGAAACATATTTACAAAATTAACCAGCACCATTCTAACGAGGAGAGTTCTAATGGCAAGTGAAGCAATTGACTGTGATAAATATATGAAACCAGTACGAGCAATTGACTGCGAACTAGTCTTTTTAGTGATTGTTATCTTCCATAAAGATACATGATTAGATATGATTATATATGAAGAAAATTTCACAATAAGTTACCTAATCACAATAGATTACCTAATTTTTCTAACTCAAAATAATCTTGCCATTACTATCTTAATAGCTATTATGGTAGTAAGTGGAATATATAATTTTTAAATTGTTTGTTTTATGCGGAGATCTAGGCTTGAAGGTGTAAGGAAAAATGAGTTAATTTTACGATTCTGCGAGATGTTAAGTCAGATAAAAAGCCCCAATGAATCAGTAGAGTTTATTAAAGACCTTCTTTCTCCGGCTGAAATAGAAATGTTAGCTATTAGGCTTAAGGTTGCAGAATATTTAATCTTGAACTGGGATTATCAAAAAATTAGGCAAGAGCTTAAAGTAGGTTTCAATACCATCGCACGGATAAAAACCTGGTTGGATGTTTCGGGGGCGGGGTATCGGAAGTTAATTGAAAGAAAACAGAAACAGGAAAAAATCGCTAAGCTGGGAGAGAAAGTAGTGGAAGCATTAGATAGTGTTGATCGAGCGATTGGAGATTCGCCCTTGTCTTACTCTTGGTGGAGGCGACAGGGTGGTTTGTCTCAATTTCAAAACGAAATGGCGGCGCATTGGCTCAAAACTGCCCCTTCTCGTAAACAACGCCGATTTTTGAAAGTGTTGCAGGAAGCCAGACAAAAACCGGGATTATTCAAAAAAATTGAGCAGGAATTGAGAGTTCAATTCGAACCTAATTTGAAGGTGAAGGTGGATTAGGGTAGTAGTGAAATTCAATGTCCAATGAAAAGTTGTCTCGAAAGTATTTAGCAACCTCCTCGTCCGTTTTAAAGCCAAACTTATTTTCTCCTAAGAAAAGATCAAAATAGACCGTTTTGAATTCTTTTAATTTTTTCTGACTGATCAGGGAAGGCTTTATTGATATAGGTTTAATGAAAGTGCAACCACGAGAAGAAAAAATTCTAGTACCCGTCTTGATAGTATTAAAGTGTTTGAAAAATCCCGTAAGATCTCCACTGCTAGGCAAGAGTCCCTGTTCAAAGCAAGGAGGCAAGTTTTGTGTTTCTTTAAGTGAGGATAGAAATAATGGATGATAATGACCAAAGTAAATGCTTTTGTCTTGTGGACCGTTGTTCTTGACCTTGTTGCCTATTTGGACTGAGATGAGACTGGAATTATATTTTGACACGGCAATCTCATAAGGTGGGTTCGTCCGGGAGAATTTTTCCAATAATTCGTGAAGTTCTTGATCTGAAAAATTCGTTTTAGTGTAAAAAAACGAAAGAGCTTTTTCTCTGTTGTTAGGTACGGTGGGAAGCATTGCCAAAATTGTTTCAATATTATTGACAGGAAGAGGATTTTTCAAAGAAATATCAGGCGGTATTTTTTCCAGCCATTTACTGAAAGCCATTTTTTCTTCAGGGGAACACTCTAGCTGGTAGAGTGTTTTAACGAGATTAATTTTTGTCTGATTAATAACAGTCTGCATCTCGGAAGGGTATTCGGGTAAAGGAAGTTATTCTGGTTTAAGATTAGCACTATTTTCAGCAGTATTGGAGGAAATGTTTTCTATTTTATTCATAACAAAATTAGAAAAGCTAATCTTGAATTACACAATTGGAAAATTGATTAGTTTGATGGTTTAACCTTGAGCATCTCTTTCGCAGCTCGGATTTCGTTTTTTTTACTTGCTATTAGTTTGTCTAGGGTATTTATTATCTCTCCTGTAACTTTATCTAATTCCGCAATTGACTCTGTCACCATTTGTTGATTTTGATTGGGTGGTTGTCTAAAGGCTTGTTGATAAATTTTTCGTTGCTTTTTATATTTGGCCATATTCCTTTCCAAAAAAAGCAGAAGGGCAGTATTTTTTGCAAATATAAATGGGGATTTGAAATTCAATAATAACCTTATGCTGGCAGAGATTTTAGCTATGGTAAGGATGACTCGTTTTGACCCCTGCGGTATAAATTGTAAAGCCCGTTCGACGGATAGCTCATCATCCACGACTTGAGATGTTCGTGTTTGTTGTTTATGGAGTAAACTTCTAAAAAGTTCCAAGTTTTCCCCGGAGTTCTTTGTTAATGTTTTCAATGTCTCCAAAAGTTGTTCATCGTTATTTTGATCTGTAATCTTTTCTTTTCTCCCTCCGTTCTCGCTTGCCTGAATTTTGTTTTGCGAATTGATCATATTAGAAAGGGGTTAAATGCAGAGAACTTATATCCAAGTCATTATACTATTTTTATTCTTTCTTTTTCAAATATGGGGGGATAGAGCTGACTTAAGTTTTGTGTGATGCGGGTTGAGAAGAAATAGAAAGGACGGTATAATCTAGAAGCTTTTAAAATAATCTGCCGCCTTCGTTGAGCCTTTCATCCAAATCTTTGATTTGGTTGTGAAAGTGCCATCCCGCATTTCTCAATTCAGTTGAGATAGTGCGGGGCTAGTGGTTAGCCACCCTGCAGGTGATCATCCGTAGGATGAGACGTCAAACCTTGTACTTTTATATGCCGCCTTCGTCTAGTGGTTAGGACACCAGGTTCTCATCCTGGTAACAGGAGTTCGATTCTCCTAGGCGGTACCATAAAAAAGCTAGTAGCTTCTTAGCTGATTAGGAAGAAAGCTTAAAATAAAAAATTAAAGATAAAAAAGAATGGATTCTGAATTAAATTCAGGATGTAAGATACACTAGCGTTGTATACAGTCCGAGAGTACAACAGTACTCTTAAAA